>NZ_JBHVRN010000004.1:177012-328239 GCF_042885775.1 Paenarthrobacter sp. NPDC058040 | reverse complement strand
ACCCGAACCAGCCGCACAAAGCAAACCAGCCCGAACCCCCACCAACACCCAGCAGCACACCAAAGCACCACCGGAAACCGGCCATTTGAAAGGGAAATTGTCACCATTCATTCCGCATCAGCGGCGGCAACTCGAATAACTTTACACAGCCCCAACCCCACACACAAATCCACACCCCGTGAACCCCATCACACCCAAAAACCCACCAACCAGACCCCACCCCACAACAAACCACCAACGAGAGAGCGCCCCACCCAAACAGCACTTACCCGAGAGAGCATCCGCCCCAAGAGGCACTTACCTGAGAGAGCGTCCGGAAACAGCGGGGCTTAAAACGCCAAAGGGCCGGCAACCAAACAGTTACCGGCCCTTTGAGAGCTTGATGCTTACCAGGAAGACTTGGTGATACCCGGCAGCTCACCCTTGTGAGCCATGTCGCGGAAGCGAACGCGGGAGATACCGAACTTCTGGAAGGTGCCGCGGGGACGGCCGTCGATCTGGTCGCGGTTACGCAGACGGATCGGGGAGGCGTTGCGGGGCAGCTTCTGCAGGCCGAGGCGTGCAGCTTCGCGGGCTTCGTCAGACGCGTTGGGGTCAACCAGGGTCTTCTTCAGCTCGAGGCGCTTGGCAGCGTAGCGCTCTACGATGACCTTGCGCTGCTCGTTGCGAGCAATCTTGGACTTCTTAGCCATGTGTTTAGCGCTCCTCTCGGAATTCGACGTGCTGGCGAATCTTGGGGTCGTACTTCTTCAGGACCAGGCGGTCCGGGTCGTTACGACGGTTCTTGCGCGTAACGTAGGTGTAGCCCGTGCCCGCAGTGGACTTGAGCTTGATGATGGGACGTACGTCCTTGTCCTTTGCCATTAGAGCTTCACTCCTCGTGCCAGGATCTCGGCGACGACCGCGTCGATGCCTCGTGCGTCAATTACCTTGATGCCCTTGGCCGACAGCGTCAGGGTGACGTTGCGGCGCAGGGACGGAACCCAGTAACGCTTCTTCTGGATGTTGGGATCGAACCGGCGCTTGTTGCGGCGGTGCGAGTGCGAAATGCTGTGTCCAAAGCCCGGCTCGGCTCCGGTCACTTGGCAGTGTGCTGCCATGACTCTCCTCCAAAGTTTTGATGTAACGGCGTGCAGGATCTTCCCGCAATACCGTGCGACAGGCAGCGTCCGCATCCAGTCCATTCCCCGAAAACCGCAGTAACGCGGCGAAGAAGGTGAGGCCTCAGAACAGGACAGTAAAGAATACTGCAACAGATCCTGGGATACTGGGCGGATACAGGGATGCACGCAACTTGAGCCCCTAACTACCGGCCCACGGGATGTCAGTCAGACCGACACTTACCGCCAACCGGAGCAATTGCACACGCTCCGCACTACCTAGCGCCTAACTATTCTACGGGCAGGGCCAAATTAAGACCAATCAGGAATCATAAGCCCGCTCAAGGCCTTTCACAGCAGATCGAAAGGATGCACGGCGAGTCTTGATTCATGACATCGCTACTGACACCCCGGACTACTGCCGGAGAACCCGTGCAAGGCCCTCCGGCCCCGGCCCCGCGGACCGCACCTGCCGCCGTCGAACGCTTTAGGCCGCAGGCTCGACGCCGGCTGGCGCGGCAGGATGTGCTGGGCGGCCTCGCGTGGTTGTCGCCGGTGGCGGCGGTAGCCTTGTGGCTCGCCGACGGCGGGATCAGCGGCTTCTCGTCGGTGGCCGGAACAGCCACGAACCTGGGCATAGTGGCCGGGCTGGTGGGCATGGACCTGGTCCTGCTCATGCTCCTTCTGGCGGCCAGGATTCCGTTCATCGACACTACGATCGGGCACGACCGCGCCCTTGAGGTCCACAAGAAACTAGGCAAGCCGGCGTTGTACCTGCTCCTGGCGCACGGGCTCCTGATCGCCATCGGCTACGGCATGGCTGAGGGGCTCGATCCCCTCAGCGAATCCGTGTCCCTGTGGATCAACGTGCCGGACATGTGGTTGGCATTCGTTTCCATGGCCTTGTTCATCGGTGTCGTGGTGACCTCGCTGGTCGCAGTCCGGCGGAAGTTCCCGTACGAGTTCTGGTACGCAGTCCACCTGCTCACTTACGCCGCAGTCGCCACCGCGATCCCCCACCAATTCAGCGTGGGCGGGCTCTTCGCCGAGGGCACGTGGCAACGTTGGTATTGGATGGCCTTCTGCATTGCGACGGGCGCGGCTTTGGTTTGCTTCCGGATTGTCCAGCCGCTGCTGGCGACATTCCGCCACCAGCTCACAGTGAGCCGAGTGGTCCGCGTGGCACCGGATGTGTTCAGCATCGAAATGACCGGACTTCACCTGGACCGATTGTCCGGATCAGGCGGCCGGTTCTTCTTCTGGCGCTTCCTGGCTCCCGGATATTGGTGGGAAGCGCACCCCTTCAGCCTGTCCGCCGAGCCTGTCCGGGGAGCGCCGGGCCAACCGGGCAAACTGCGCATTACTGTCCGCAGCCTCAGTGACGGCTCAACCAAGCTCGCAAGGCTGAAGCCCGGAACCAAGGTCGCCGTCGAGGGACCCTACGGCATGTTCAGCACAGCCGCCCGGGCGCGGAACCACGTGGTGATGATCGGCGCCGGAATCGGAATTACGCCGTTGCGGTCCCTGTTGGAGTCAACTCCCTTCCAACCCGGCAACGCCACGGTCCTGCTTCGCGGCCACGACGATTCCGAGCTCTTCCTGGGGCAGGAAATCATGGCATTGTGCCAAGCACGGGGCGTCACACTCTTCCATCTGACGGGTCCCCGGTCCGCCGGAACCCATCCGTGGCTTCCACAGTCCGCCGTCCAGTCGGGATTCAACCTCACGTCCTACGCGCCAAGCATCGCTGACGCCGACGTCTACGTCTGCGGCCCTGCAGCATGGTCCGAAGCAGTCATCGAAGACGTGAAGGCGGCCGGGGTTCCGACAGAACAGCTCCATTACGAAAGGTTCGACTGGTGAGACTTCGAGCAGCAATGGCCACTGCGGTGGCGTCCGCCGGGATCCTCTTGGCGGGCTGGCAGTCCGGGGCGTACGTCGCCGAAACGGGCAGCGCCACAACCATCAGCCTCAGCAGCAGCGCTACAGCCGGCGGATCAAGCGGCAACACTGGCTCCAGCGGCAGCAGTGGTTCCGGTGGCAGCACCAGCGCGGGAAGCACGACGGCGGCAACGTACGACGGCGCGGCGGTCCAGACCCGCTTCGGTACAGTCCAGGTCCAGGTGACCATCCAGAACGGCAAGATCACCGAAGTAACGGCGCTCCAGTTGACGGACGCCGAACGGAAATCCGCGCAAATCAGCAGCCGGGCAGCTCCCGTGCTGCGATCGGAGGTCTTGCAGGCACAATCCGCGAACGTCCAGACGGTTGGCGGCGCCACCGTAACCAGCGAGGCCTACCTCACGTCCCTCCAGGCAGCCCTCGATGCAGCCCACTTCTAGCGGAAAACAGCTCCGGGCCCGCACCTTCCGCAGCATGGGCACAGTGGTGAGCCTGACGGTGGCGAGCGGCAACTACGCCCAAACCGCCGTCGACGAACTGGAGTCCGCCGTCGACGTCGTTGGCACCATCTTTGCGGAACTGGACCTGACGTTCAGCCTGTACCGTGAGGGCTCCGAGGCGAGCCGGCTGGCCCGGGGCGAACTGACGCTGCCCTACGCTTCCGAATCCATGCAGGCCAGCTATGCCGAGGCGAGCGAGTGGCGCCTGGCCACAGAGGGTGCCTTTACCGCGGAGCGCCCGGACGGAATCCTGGATCTTTCCGGAATCGTCAAAGCCCAGGCTATGCGGGAAGCTGCCCTGACGCTGGCAGCGCTTGGCCTGCATGACTGGTGCCTCAATGCCGGCGGAGACATCACAGTCGGCGGGTCACCGGGTTCGGGCCAACCCTGGCTCGCCGGGATTGTTGATCCAATGGACCGGCAGGCCCTGCTTGGGACCTGTCCGCTGGGACCCCGGAGCAAGTCGCGGCTGGCGGCGCTGGCAACGTCAGGTTCCGCCGAACGAGGGGAACACATCTGGGCCGTCGGGTCGGGACGTGCCGAGTTCGCCCAAGTGACCGTGGCCGCGGAGGACATCGTCACGGCCGATGTCCTGGCCACAGCGATTGTTGCCGGTGGGACCCGGATGATGGACCTCGCCGTCGACAAGTGGGGCGTGGAGGTCCTGGCCGTCCGCAAGGAAAATACGCTGATGGCAACGCCTGGTTTCCGGAACGCAGCCTGACTGTTAGAGCGGCCGGACCAGCTCCGGATACCTCGGCCTCAGCCCGTCTCCGGAGGAAGTACCGCGCACCCGCCGCACCACCCAGGGAACCGCGAATTCCCGCACCCACTTGGCGTTTTCACGCACAGCTTCGGAACGGCTCAGGAGGCGCTGGGGTGCCATTTCCGGAATCTCAATCACGTGTTCGTGTTCCAAAACCTCCAGCACGCGCTTGGCCATGTTGAGGTGTCCGGCCGTGGACATGTGCATCCGGTCGGTGTCCCACATGCGCCAATCGTCGTACTCGTCGAAGCGCCAGTAGTCCACCAGCAGGGCTCCGTGGTGCTCGGCGATTTCACGCACCAGCTCGTTGTAGACCGCGGTCCGTCCGCGCATGGTGCTGAAAACCTTGGAACCCTTGGCATCGAAGCCTGTGAAGAGGACAACCGTGGCGCCCGACGCGCTTAACTTGGCGATGCCAGCGTCGTAATCCTCCAGAAGCGAGTCGATATCGATCGTGGGCCGCAGGATGTCGTTCGCCCCTGCGTACAGGGTCACCAACGTGGGTTTGAGCTCGACGGCGGCGTCCACCTGCTCTGCCATAATCTGCCGCAGTTTCCTGCCGCGGATGGCCAAGTTGGCGTAGCCAAAGTCCTCGTTGCTGCGTGCGAGCTGCCCGGCCACGATGTCGGCCCAACCGCGGACTCCGTTGGGGCGGGTACCGTCGGCGTCGCCGAGACCTTCAGTGAACGAATCCCCCAAGGCAACATAGCGCGCAGAAAATTCCATGGCGCAAGTCTGCCACCCGGATGCCCGGGGCAACAAAGTCTCCGCGCTCAGACCTCGGAGTCGCGGAGAATCCAGTGGTTGTTGTCCAGGCGCGCCACGATCTTTTCGCCTATGCGGGCCAGGTCGGCGACGTCATCGGGGGTCAGGGAATCCATCATGAGCGTGCGGACCGACTCCACGTGGCCCGGCGCCAGGGAAACGATGGTGGACATTCCGGCTTCGGTCAGGTGGGCAACGGTGACGCGGGCGTCCCGGGGGTGAGCCTGCCGCTCAACCCATCCGCGTTTCTGGAGCTTGGTGACCACGTGGGAAAGCCGCGAAAGCGATGCACTGGTGCGGGCAGCCAGCTCGCTCATTGGAAGGAACCGGCCCTCGGTTTCGGAGAGCATTGCCAGCACGTTGTAGTCGAAAAGCGACAGTTTCCCCGCCGATTGAAGCTGCGTATCCAAAGCCGCGGGAAGCAAAGTATTGATGCTCAGGAGGGCCAGCCAGGCACGGCGTTCGTCAGCGTTCAGCCAGCGGGGTTCAGTCATGGGTCCATCTTAGGAGAATCCCTGGTTCCCACCCGTCCGACGGCAGCCTAAACGGTAGGCTGGCGACATGTTCGTAGTCTCCCTGACCTACAAAGTTCCTGACGAAATTGTCGACTTCCACCGGCCCGGCCACATGGCCTGGCTCAAGGACGCGTTCGACGCCGGTGTGTTCCTTGCGTCGGGACGTCGCGTCCCAGCCATCGGCGGAGTCCTGCTCTCCAAGGCGGACAGGCTCACCTTGGATGAATCCCTGGCCAAGGACCCGTTCTACAGCAACGGTGTTGCCGACTTCGAGATCATCGAGTTCACGGCAACCAGCGTCGCTGACGGTTACGAGAACCTGCTGGACTCCTGAGGCCTGGCTCTCGCCGTCCCCAGCTTTTCCGGGAGCACCACCGGCATCAGTTCCGGCCAGCGCGCCCCCAAACGGTCGCCGCTGGACACCCCGCGGACCCTGCGCGAAAGCCAGGGTCCGACGTCGCGCTTGAGCCAGGCGACGTCGTCGACGATGTTTTCGGTGACTGTCCGCGTGCGGGGCGGTGCAAACGCCGGCGAAGTCAGTGAGTGCGGTGCGCCAAGGACTTCAAGGACCTTCTTGGCCATGTAGCAATGGCCGGGCCGGGACATGTGCAGCCTGTCCGGCGACCACATGCGGGGGTCCTGGAACTTCTCGAAGCACCAATAGTCCACCAGGAGCGTGCCGTATGATGCGGCGATCCGGCGGATGTGCTTGTTGTAAATCGCCGTGCGGAGCTTTAGTGGTTCCAGCAGCGGTGAGAGCGGCACGTTGTATCCCGTGAACAGCACCACCGTGGCTCCGCTGGCTTTGATCCGCTTGACGGCGTGCTCGTAATCACGCATGAGCCGGGCCATGTTGAGCCGGGCCATCAGAAGGTCATTGCCGCCGGCATAGAACGTGACCAGCGTGGGGTTCATGGCCAAGGCCGGCTCGATTTGTTCATCGATGATCCGCTGGAGCCGACGGCCCCTGATGGCGATGTTGGCGTAACGCGTAGCCGGTTGGTGCCGGGCCAATTCCTCCGCCACCCTGTCTGCCCAACCCCGGCAATTGTTGGGCAACCGGAGGTCGTTGTCCCCGACGCCTTCGGTGAAGGAATCGCCCAACGCCACGAACCGGACCGGCTGCTTCACTGGCTTGCCCCTTCCATCAGCTTCTTCAACCCGCCCTTCCGGGGTACCTTCACCGGTTCCGGCCACCGCGGACTCAAGGAATCGCCCAGGGTGATGCCACGCAGTTTCCGTCCGAACAATGGCAACACCCAGTCGTTGACCCAGCGGCGTTGCTTGCGTTCCCACTCCCGCAGGCTCATGCGGGTAGGCGGATCCCATTCTTTGGGCGAGATCTTGTGCGGAACGTTCAACTGGTCAAGGACCCGGGCGGCCAGGTACTTGTGGCCGGCCTTGGACATGTGGAGCCGGTCCGCAGCCCACATCCGGGGATCCTTATAGGCATCGAAACACCAGTAGTCCACCAGGACAGCGCCGTACGTTTCCGCCACATCGCGGACCCTCTGGTTGTACAAGGTGTTGCGCTTCTTGAAGGGTTCCAGTACGGCGGAGACTTTGACATCGAAGCCCGTGAACAGGACCAGGGTTGCGCCAGTACCGGCAAGCCGGGCCACGAAAAGCTCGTAATCGTTCAGCAGGGCTTCCATGTCCGTCCCGAAATCGAGGATGTCGTTCCCGCCCGCGTAAAGGGTAATGAGCGTCGGTTCCATGGCCAGCGCGGGTTCGAGTTGCTCATCGATGATCTGGCGGAGCCGCTTGCTGCGCACCGCGAGGTTGGCGTACTCCCAGCCCGGCTCGGCCTTTGCCAGCTTTTCGGCCACCCGGTCCGCCCATCCGCGCACGCCGTTGGGGAGGACTTTGCTCGGGTCCCCAACGCCCTCGGTGAAGGAATCCCCCAAGGCGACGTACCGCCGTCGTCCGTTCTGGTCAGCCGCGAAAACATCCCGCACCCGCCCGACGCTACCGCCGCCCGGTTAAGCCCGGACCAACCCCAGATGAACCAACGCTCTCTCACCAAACACCCCCTTCCACCGGACGCTCTCTCACTTGCCCGAAGAAAGTGAGAGAGCGATCGCCTGAAAGGGGGTTTACGTGAGAGAGCGTCGGTGGGAGGGGTTAGCCCTCTGCTTTGCCTTGGCGCCAGTAGCCCATGAAGGCAACCTGCTTCCGGTCAATGCCAACGTCACGGACCAGGTACCGCCGCATTTCCTTGATCACGAAGGCTTCGCCGGCGATCCAGGCGTAGAACGGCAACGCGCCGGCAGGAAGGGTGGGATTCTTGGTGGCTTCGATGGCCGCTGCGTCCATCCGCTGCGGGGTTTCCCAAAGGATTTCCTGGTCAACGTTGACGTCCTCGGGCTCCGGGCCGGCAGCGGTGTCCGAACCCTTCAAACCAACCCAACCGGGAACGGGGACCGCCTTGGCGACGGCTGCCTTGAGCAGTTCGCCGTGCGGACGGGAGCGTCCGATGGCTGCGCCGCGGGCCAGCCACGTGATCTCGATGTCCGCCGCGGTGGTGATGTCCTGGAAATCTGCCGCGGAGGGCACCTCGAGGAACGCGTGGCCCGTCATGTCGGCAGGCAGGCTTTCGAGGATGGCGCTGATGGCCGGGACGGCGGTTTCGTCGCCGGCGAGCAGCACACGCTGGGCCAAACCGGGACGCCACTCGATGCCGCCGTAGGCACCGGCGGTGGTGCACTGGGCGGCCCGGTTGTTGGGACCGATAATGGTCAAGGCATCGCCCGGCCTGGCTGCGACTGCCCAGTTGGCGGCGGGTCCACCGTGGCCGGAGTCGTCGAAGTGCATCACGAAGTCGATGTCGATTTCCGGGTACACAGCGTCGAGCCGCTCCGCACGGACCGTGTAGGTACGCATCGAGCCTCGGACGGCCGCGTCCATGGAAAGCCATTCCTGGTACCAGCCGGCCTCCTCCATCTTGAACTCCGGCAGCGGAATAATGCGTCCGGCCTCGTCAAGGGAAGGAATCATGAGCTTCACGCGGAGATCCAGGGTGTCGCCCGCCACGCCGAAGTCACGCAGCGAGTATCCGCCGAACGTGATGCGGCGGAAGTTGGGGCTCAACTCCTGGACCGCGGTGACTGTGACGTCGAAGGCCAGGGTCATCGGTTCCACTGCGGCGCTCGCTTTGGCCCGGGTGGGTTGTGCACTCATGAGGCGATCTCCAGTTCGTTGGCGTGACGGGCGTGGTGCCCATTGCGTTGTGGGGCATCGGCGTGGTGGCGCCCAATGGGAACAATCAGTGGCGTGCCTGAGATAGGATCCGGAACCACTCGGGATTCCAAACCAAAAACGGTGTGGACCAGTTCCTCGGTCACCACCACCGGCGCAGGGCCCTCGGCCACGATGCAGCCGCCCTTCATGGCGATCACGTGGTCCGCGTACCGTGCGGCGAGGTTGAGGTCATGGAGCACGATCGCCACCGTTGTTCCGCGGCTGCGGTTGAGGTCGGTGACCAAGTCCAGGACTTCAACCTGGTGGGCGAGGTCCAGATACGTGGTGGGTTCGTCGAGCAGCAGGACGTCGGTTTCCTGGGCAAGGGCCATGGCAATCCAAACGCGCTGGCGCTGTCCGCCGGACAGTTCGTCGACGCTGCGCTCGGCGAGTTCCAGCGTTGCGGTGGCTTCGAGCGCGCGCTGCACGGCGGCGTCGTCGGTGGCGCTCCAGCTGCGGAAGAAGCCCTGGTGCGGGTACCGGCCACGGCCCACGAGGTCCCGGACAGTGATGCCGTCCGGCGCCGTGGGGTGCTGCGGGAGCAGGCCAAGCGTGCGGGCAAGTTCGCGGGCCGGGCGTGAGTGGATGTCCTTCCCGTCAAGGGTTACCGCACCGCCACTCGGCTTCAAAAGCCGGGACAGCCCCCGCAGCAAGGTGGACTTGCCGCAGGCATTGGCACCCACGATCATGGTCACTTTGCCTTCGGGGATCTCCGTGGAAAGGCCTTCCACCACCTTGCGCTGCTCGTATTGGAGCGTCAGGTCCTTGGCATTAAGGATCGCCATGTCAGGCTTCCTTTCGGTTCGACGTGAGCAGGAGCCACAGCAGGAACGGTGCACCGAGGGCGCCGGTAACAACGCCAACGGGAAGGACGGTTCCGTCCAGAATGACGGGCGCGATGTTGGAGGCGAAGAAGTCTGCCGCCAACACGATCAGGGCACCGGTCAGGGCCGACGCCGGGAGGCTGGGTTTACGGACGATCCGGCGGGCAATCGGTCCGGCAAGGAAGGCAACGAAAGCCACCGGACCTGCTGCGGCGGTTGCGACGGCGGCAAGTCCGACGGCGGTCAGCACGAGTCCCAGCCGGGCCGCGTTGACTTTGATGCCAAGGCCGGCAGCAGCGTCGTCGCCGAGTTCGAGCATGCGTAATGGACCCGCGAGGGCGATGACCGCGGGAACCAGGATCAGCAGGGCAACGCACAGGACTCCGGTGCGCTCCCAGTTGGCCGAGTTCAACGAGCCGTTGAGCCAGACGAGGGCGTCCGCGGCGGTCCGGATATCGGCGCGGGTCATGAGGAAGTTCACCACTGCGTGCAGGGCGGCAGCGATTCCCACACCGGCGAGGATCAGCCTGTTTCCGGCAGCGTTGCCGCGGCCCCCGCCAGAGCCGGTGGTGCGGGAGATGGCGTAGATGACGCCGGCAACTCCAAGGGCTCCACCCAGGGCAGCGCCCGAGATGACAGCCCCTGAGGCGCCGAAGACAACGATCGCGGTGACGGCGGCTGCGCTGGCCCCGTAGCTGATGCCGATGATGTCCGGGCTGGCCAGCGGGTTGCGGAGCATGGTCTGGAACAGCGCACCGGCGAGGCCGAACGCCACTCCGATCAGCGTGCCAACGGCGGCCCGGGGCAGCTTGTGTTCCATGACGATAAAGCTGGCACCGGGGATCTTCTCGCCGCCGGTGAGGTGGTTGATGACGATCTTGAAGAAGTCGGGAATGGTCACGGTATAGCTGCCCAGCAGGACGTACACGGCGAACATGACCACCAAGGCCATAGCGAGGAAGATCGTGGGGCTGAACGCGCGGCGAGATGGCATTTGATGAGGGTGTTCCGGGGAATTATTGCCATTAACTGCCAACTCGGGGGCGGATTTGAGGGTGCTCACAGTCCGGCCGCCTTTCCGCGGCGGATCAGCCACACGAAGACTGGAGCGCCGACGAGCGCCGTCATGATGCCCGCGGGAACTTCGCCGGGAAGGAGGATCACGCGGCCGATCACGTCCGCCACGATCAGGAGGATGGGCGCTGAAACCATGGAGAACGGAAGGATCCAGCGGTAGTCCGGTCCGGTCAGGGAACGGACGGCGTGCGGAATGACCAGGCCAAGGAAGCCAATAGGGCCTGCCAGCGCGGTGGCTGAGCCACACAGGAGCACGATCCCCAGGCCAATGATGCCGCGGGACAGGCCAACGTTCTGGCCGAGGCCCCGCGCAATGTCGTCACCGAGGGCCAGGCTGTTCAGCACACGGCCACCGCCCATGACGATCACGGCCCCCACAACAAGGAACGGCAGCGCGGGGAGAAGCACGGACCAGTCACGGCCGCCGATGCTGCCCACCTGCCAGAAACGGAAGCGGTCCAAGGTGTCTTGGCTGGAAACCAGGATGACGTTCATGAGGGAAAACAAACCGGCGCTCAGTGCCGCACCGGCCAAGGCGAGCTTGACCGGCGTCGCACCGTCACGTCCGCGCGAGGCGATGGCGTAAACCACGACGGCGGCCGCTGCGGCCCCGATGAAGGCGAACCAGATGTAACCGGTCAGGGAGCCGATCCCGAAAACGTAGATGCCCACCACTACCGCCAAGGCGGCTCCGGCGTTGAGGCCGAGGATGCCGGGATCGGCCAGCGGGTTGCGGGCCACGCCCTGCATCGCGGCGCCGGCGAGGCCCAGTGCGGCTCCGGCCAGCAAGCCCAGGACCGTTCGGGGAATCCGCGCGATGACCACGGCATGGTCGCCGTCTTGCGGGTTGAAGTGGGTCATGGCTTCCCAGATGGTGGAGAGGGGAAGCCCGCGCGCACCGATCGCCAAGGATGCGGCGCACGCTGCGGCGAGTACGACGACGGCGGCCAGCAGCCAAGCGGTCCGCTTACCTGCGGTTCGCGGCCGGGTTCCCCCTCCGGCCACGTTGCTGCCCGGCGCGATGCCTCGCTGGTTACCCGGCACCGAAGTGCCACCAACCCGCGCCACGGTGGCCGCCGTCGTCGTACTCAGTTTCATTGCTTTACTTGCCCGCAACCTTGTCGGCGGCGGCACCGAGCTGCGGCAGGAACGTGTCCAGTGCCCACGGCAGGCTCAGCGGCGAAGAAGCGGAGATGGAGAGCGTCAGTGTCTGGTCACTGTCTGCAACCAGCGCGCCGGACTTGATGGCCGGGATCTGGCTCAGGAGCGGATCGGCCTTGATGGCGTCTGCGGTGGCGGCTTCCGGAACCCAGGTGACGAAGACGTCGGAGGCGAGCTCGTTGGCCTTTTCAGCGGACCACGGGATAAAGAAGTCTTTGTTGGTCTTGGTGTTCTCGGTGACTACGGGCGCCAGCTTCATGCCGATCTCGGAGAGGAATCGTGGGCGGTTGTCGATGGCGGTGTAGACGTTCACGCCGTCACCCTTGGCCGGCTCGAGGTTGCCGTAGATGAAGGTCTTGTCCTTGATCTGCGGGTATTTGGAGACCTTGTCCTTGATGGTGGCTTCGGTGTCCTCAACCAGCTTCTTGGCTTCGGCTTCCTTGCCCAGGGCCTTACCGATCATGGTGGTGCTTTCCTGCCACGGAGTGCCGTAGGCCAGCTCCGGGTAGGCCACAACCGGGGCGATCTCGGAGAGCTTCTTGTAGTCCGCTTCTTCCAGGCCGGAGTACGCGCCGAGGATGACGTCCGGGCTGAGCTTGGCGATCTCGGTGAAGTTGATGCCGTCCGCCTCGGAGAACTGGACCGGGGCCTTGTCGGTGCCGAAGCCGGCGCCGAGCTTCTCCAGCGCGGCGTCCTTCCACGGGGTGGAGCCCTTGTCGTTGTTGCCCCACTCGTTCTTGGGAACACCTACGGGGACCACGCCGAGGGCGATCGCGATGTCATCGTTGACCCACGAAATCGTGACGACGCGCTTGGGCTGTTCCTTGATGGTGGTCTCACCGAACGCGTGCTTGATGGTCACGGGGAAGGCGGCCGATTCAGCCTGCTGCGAGGCCGGGGTGGTGGTGGCGGGCCCCGTGGAGCAGCCAGTGAGGGTGAGGGCGACGGCGGCAAGGGCGACCGTCGCAGAACCTGCGGTCTTCAGCAGGGCGCGGCGTGGGAGAAGGGAAGCCACGGGACTCCTTAGGTAAGTGATGCGAACCTAAGTAAGGCTAGCCTAGCCTTTCGATAATTACGAAACGTTTGCGTCGCGTAATCCGCCCATCACGCAATTTCCCGCCCAAACCCCGTGACGCTCTCTCACCAAACCGCCCCTTCCCGCCGATCCTCTCTCACCAAACCGCCCCTTCCCGCCGATCCTCTCTCACCAAACCGCCCCTTCCCGCCGATCCTCTCTCGCTGGACAGCTTCCCGGAAAGTTTGGGAGTATTGGCAGCGGACTCCCGCTTCACACGCGCAGGTCCGATCCAAGGAAACGACGAGGGGATGAGCGTGCGCACTGTTCGAGTTGCCGCAGCCATGGTTGGCGGGGTGGCCGCTTCGGCCTGCTTGGCACACCCCCACGCGTCGGCATCATCCAGGTAGCAATTCAGGCATCGCTTGCCAACGAATCCGTTGGCCATATCGGCATGCCTTCCGCGCTGCTTTTGGCGACCGACGCTCCACTGCCAGATCCAGCGCCAGGCGCGCTGCCGACGTCGTTCTTATTCCTGAAGGAAGCACCGCCATGCAGAAAATCACTGCCCAACAAATCCGTTCGTCTTTCATCAATGCCAGCCGCTCAGAGGCCGCCAAGCTCAACCTGCCGCGGAATTTCGACTCCATTGAGTGGGATTCCTTGGACTTCCTGGGCTGGCGGGACGAAAAGATGCCCCAACGCGGGTATATCGTGCTGCCGCTCAACGGGAAGCTGACGGGAATCACGCTCCGGGCGCCCGAAGGAGGCTCCGGCAAGAAGCGCTCTGTCCTCTGCGAACTATGCAGGGACGTGTTCTCCAAGGCCGACGTGTACCTGTGGGTTGCCAAGCGGGCGGGCCAGTCCGGCAAAGACGGCAACACGGTGGGAACGTTGATCTGCGCCGAGTTTGGGTGCAGCGGCAACGTCCGCAAGGAGCCGCCCGTCAACGAGATCAATCCGGATCCCGCGGCCGTGGTCCTGAAGCAAATCGCTGGCTTGGAGTTCCGGGCAGCCCAGTTCCTGGACAGGGTCCGGAACGGTTCCCAGCGCTAACCCAAGTAAGTAGCAGTTAAGCGCGTTTAGACGGCTCTAAACGCGCTTAACTGCGACCCAGTTGGGTCCACGGGGTCAGCGGAGCACGATGTCCACGGGGTTCGCTTCCGAACGCCACGCGCCGGGTTCGCCCGTCCCCGAAATGACCGGCGCGGTGAGCACACCCGAGCGGTTGGTGCGCTTATCGCGGAGGATTTCCGTGACTGAGCCGAGGTGCCTCGACAGGTCGATCACGTTTTCCGGTGCGGCCAGGAGCAGCTGGAACCCGAATTCGTGCAGCGCCTTGATGCCGGCACCCGCGAATTCCTCGGAAGCAAGCACAAAAGCCTCATCCATCATCACGGTGCCGTAAGTGGTGAAGCCCTGCTCGGCAATGCCCAGCTGGTAGCTAAGCGCCGCAGCCATGATGAACGCGGTGAACCGCTGGCGTTCGCCACCGGACATGGAACCAGTGTCCGCGTGCATGAAGACTTCGGTTTTCTTCTTGCCGGCCTTGGTCTTGCCGGACACCTCGCGGTGTTCCTTGCACTGGATGAACAGGTGCCCACGGACATCCAGGACCTCGGCACGCCACCGGCGGTCCTCGGGCGTCTGCGAACCAAGCCGCTTCACCAGGGTTTCGAGCGACTTGTACCGCGCGGTCAGCTCGGCATCCTCGTCGGTTTCTGTGGCGACCGCGGAGCCGCGGGGCCTCGTGTGCTTGGCCTTGAGTGCGTTCTGGATCGCGTCCTTGAACTGCTTGGCCGTGGCCGGGAGCGTCTGCTTGATATCGAGTTCCAGGAAGCTGCCCTCATGGAAATTCACGTCGGACAGGATCCCGTTGAGCGGCAGGATGCGGCTGGTGATGCTCCGGCGTTCCTCGTCCAGCAAGTGCAGCAGCGTGCTGAACGACTCGTGCGTGCGCTGGTTGAAGAACAGCCTGAATTCGGCTTCCTGCGCAGGCAGGCCGTCGCTGACGATCGCGTGGTACCGGGATTCGAAGTCGCCGGCGGCACCTATCGATGTGCCGTGGTCCGCGCTGATGGCGCTGCCCCAGTCGCGAACGAACGCCTCGAAGATGCGCGTCAGGCGTTCAGCCGTGGCCTGGCCGCGCGACTCCGCGCCGTGCAGTTCGTCGAGCAGGGTGTTGCGGACGTTGTTGGCCAGGTTGTCCAGCTCGTGGAGTTCGGAAACGTCCGAGGCGCCGGCAAAGTACGGCTCAAGTGCCGCAACGGTGGCGCCCGACGGCGGTGCCTGCTCAAGCTTCAGCCTCGCCGCATCGAGCAGGCCGTCAGCTGTGGTCATCTGGTGGTCGAGCGCTTTGTATTCGCTCTGCAGCACTGCCGCCGAGCCTGTGGAGGACTGGTGCTTTTCGCGCACGGACTCGATGTTGGTGCGCAACGGCTCCAGGTCGGCCTGGGCAGCGAGGGCGTCGGCAAGTCGTTGTTCGATCCGCGCCAATTCATCCGCCGCAACCACCGCGGATACCTGTTCCCACGGTCGCTCGTCCTCGGCCACCCGGCGCAGGGCTTCGAGTTGCCGGGCCATTCCCTGGTGCGAATCCTCGCGGCTTTGGGCAAGTTCCGCGGCCTTCGCCAGCTCATTTTCCAGCTCAGCAACGCGCGTGGCGACCAGTTCCAGCTTGGACGCGTTATCGAACCCAAGCACGTAATCCTGGCGGCCCGTGAAGCGATCGTCCTTCTCCACAGTGTGCCGGTTGCGCTTGACCACGCCGCCCAGGCTCAAGCCTTTGTCCAGCGCTGCCAGGTCGTCGGGGTTTTCCACGCACGGGTACGCAAAGTCGAGGGCGATCCGCTCACGGATCCACTCCCCCGCATCCGCATTGGCACCCGAGGTGAGGATGCTCAGCTTCGTCAAGAGGTCGCCGTCGGACACGTCCTCCACAGCCAGCGCGCCGCCAGCCAGGGGCTTGGAAACGTCAACCGCGCGCAGAGCGCCGCGGACGGTGTTGTCGTTGAGGTACCGCGTCACGGACGCGAAGTGCTCCCCGGGCACCAGCAACGTGGTGGCCAGGTTTCGCAAGGCACGCTCAGCTGCGGGACGCCATTGCTCCTGGCCCTCGGCCAAGTCCATCAGCTCGCCGCCGAACGGCATCCGTTCCTCCGGCACCCCGGTTGCCGCGGCAATGGCCGCCCGGTTTTCAATGCTCGACGGCGGCAAAAGGGACTTGCGCGACCGCAGCGAGAGCAGTTCCTGCTCCGCCGCAGCCAATTCGCGTTTCTTGGTGGCGTGCCCGTCGAAGGCCTCGAAACGAAGCTCCTTCAAGGACTCGGAGTCATCCTGCAAGGCCTCCGAACGGGCAGCTGCCTGCTCGTGGGCCTGATCCCAGCCTTCGGCGGACCATTCCAGGTTCAGGCCGGCATCGGCCAGCGCCTTCCTGGCGGATTCCTCCACCTGTTGCCGCAGCTTCAGGCTCACTTGCGCGTTCTCCAACGACTGCTCAATGGCCGAGATCGCGTTGCCGCCGCGGTTGTTGTAATCCGATTCCAGCTCGCGGAGTTCCTTGGCCAACGCGTCCCGAACAGTCCGCTCGGCCGCGAGTTCCTGGGCCTTCGACTGCGCCAGTTCCTTGAACCGGGCCAGCGTCTTCGCGTGCACGGTCACCGCGAGTTGCTGCTTGTACGCAGTGAATTCCTCGCCAGCCAGCTCACGCAGGCGGTTCGCGTCCAGGAGGGCTTGCGCGTAATCCTTGTTCAGCCCGGGTACGGGAGCCAACTGGTCGCGTTGCTGCCGGACGTCCTCCAAACGCTGGCGAATGGACATCAGGTTGCTGAATTCCTCCACCACATCATCGGCTGCGGCAAGCGTCGCCGGAGCGTCCAGCACCTGGTCACGGAAGAACGTGTTAACGCTGCCGCCCAGGCCCTTGCCGGCCTGGATGACGCGAAGCAGCGGGAGCGCTTGGTCCGAATTGATCCCCAGGAGCCTACGGAACCGCTCCGCGAAAGCCTTGTGGACGTCGAATACCTGCCCCTCGGGGAAGATCGATTCCAAGGCACCCTTGGTGAAGCGCTTCTGGGCGATACCCTCGATCGCTTCCAGGTCCAGGGGCTTGCTGTCGATCACGTAAAAACGCCCGACGCTCGACTCCGTGCCGTTCTTGGGCAGGTCGAACAGCGCCGAAACCGTCACCTTGGTGCCGGCAGCGTTGTCGAACGTCAGTGCGACGGCGGACCACGTGGCACCCGGGCGTTGGAAGGCACTGGCCGAGCCGTCCCCCACGGCCTTATCACCGACCTTGCCACGCATATAGGTGAACGTGGTCCTCTTGTCCTCCACAGCACCGCCCGCACGCTGGGCAGCCGCCTCATTGGAACGCGGGCGGGCGTCGAAAACACGGAGCATCGCGTCAAAGAGCGTCGACTTGCCCACACCCGAGTTGCCAGTGAGCAGCGTGCCGTTGCGGTCCACGTGCATGGTGTGGGCGCCGTGGAAGGTACCCCAGTTGACCACCTGGACGAGTGCCAGGCGCATCTGGCCAGGGTTGGTGAGTTCTCCGAGAGGGAGCATGCTGGCGATCGTCACTTGGCTGCCTCCTTTGGTGTTGGGTCGCTGTCCGCATCGGTACCGGACACATGCTCTGCATGCTCGCTCGTACCTCGCTTAGACGCATGCTGCCGCATGTCTCCGGCATCGCCGCTCGGTTCGGCGGCATCGGCGTCGTCGACCCCGTCCGCAGACTCGTCAGCGCTTGAATCGGAGTCCAGGTCCAGCAGCGGCTCGGTTCCCGATTCGTCTGCCGCAACCGCTACCAGGGCTTCGATGTGGGCCGGGATGTCGCCGATGTTCTCGAAGGGGAGGGCCAGCGGGAGGGCGTTGCTGATGGTGTAGGTGTCATCGAGCGGAGTGGGCAGGAGGAGCTGGCGGGCCAGGAGTTTGGTGATGGTTCGTGTGACGACGTCGGAGTCCTTCAACGCATCCTGTTGGCCCGCGGGCGTGTAGTTTGCCACGAGGTCGGAGATCTCTTCGCGGGTAATGGTGGGGTCCGTGTGGGCCGTCACGTGGCGGTCCAACAGGAGGCGAAGCCGGAGCAACACGATCGTTTCCACGCGGCTCAGGGCCCGCTGCTGGCGAAGGATGCTCGAACGGGAGCTCGCACCGATGATCTCCGGGTCAACGGGACGGAGGACCGCGATTTTGCGGTCGTGGTCCAGTTGCAGAGTGAGGAAGAGTTCCGAGAGCCGGCTGCGCAGGATGAGCTGGTTGTCCAGGAGGGTGGTCCAGAGCTTCTCATCCCGGCCACCGTCGATGTACGGACCCTTGAGGAGCTTCACCAAGGCATGCCGGACCTTCATCGGAATCACGCCGGTATCCCCGGGAAACAAAGCCGCGCCGTCCACGAAAGTGTCCCGGGGTGTGATCCGGAAGGGATCCGGCTGGTGACCCGCGTCAGCGGTGACGTCCTCCTCGATGGATGCGTCCGTCGTCGTGATTTCCTCAGTCATCAGAATCCTCATTAAGCGAGACGACCGGCAGGTACGCCGTGCGGATGCTGCCGTCGATTTGTTCGAAGTCGATGTGCTCCCACGTGGCCCGGTCAAAGGCCGCACCTGCCTGCAATGCCATGGAGAGCAGGGAGCGGACGGTATTGATGTGGCGCTCCTCGGGAGGCAGGTTTTTCCACGCCTCACCGATGGTGGCTGAGCCCGCCATGGCAGCACGCACGACGGCGGGCCTCGCCTTTCCGGTGCGGGCGGACTTGACGCGGTCCGAGTCGCTGAAGGCGATGGGGTCGGCCAGACGCGGCGGAGTCGCGAACTCGTCGGGGTCGAAGAGCTTGACCATGGCCAAGGACTCGAAGCCCGCGTTGAACAGCACGGGTCCGGGAACCAGGCCGGGCCGGTCGCGTTCGTACGGCAGGGAGCGGATCGCGTGCTCAGCCTCGGCCAGGACCTTCCGGAGGCTGACCGACTGGCGGACATCGTCGCTTTGGATGTACGTATTGAGGCTCTCGGACAGCTTCCCGTAGATCCGTTGGATCTGGCTGTGCTGCGTGCGCAGTTCAGCGACCAGGTTCTTCAGCGTTTCACGGTCCTCGAGGGAGAGGTCGTCAGCGAATTGCCGGCTCAGCACCTCGCCGATCGCCGAGCGGAAACGCAGTTGCTGCTGCGGGTCCTCCAGGAAGGCAGTGAATGAGCGGAAGGTTCGCCCCTCCGGACTTTGCCGCAGGCGTTTGTCAGCTTCCAGGACTTGGGCCATGGTGGCACCCTTGCTGAGCGACTCCTCGATGATCTGGTTCCGAAGTTCGCCTACCAGCTCTTCGATGCGGTCACGCATTTTCTTGTAGTCGGCCGGCAGGCTGGCAGCGAGGTCCAGGATGTTGCCCGCAGCCTCAACGGCTTCCTCGTCGTCGAGGAGGCCGTCGAATTCGCCGGAACTGATGTCCTCCACCAGTTGCTGGCGTTCCTGGATTTCCTCTTCGAGTGCTTCCAAGCGGGCGCTCTGGTCCGGGTTGGTTTCGTTGGCGAGCTTTTCCACATCGCCAAGCAGGGTTCCCAGACGGGAGCCGTTGAGGGTAGAGCGTTCACTGGAGAGGCTGTCCAGGAAAGCCAACACCCGGGCCGCGGCTTCAGTAACTTCGTAGACGATCTGGCCGGACTGGTTGCGCCGGGTCAGGAACTGCTTGCGGGTCCATTCGTCCCCGAAGGCCTTGCCGTTCTGCTGGCCGCCGAGCGCAGGGTCCTGGCGTCTGAGCTGCTCAAGGAAAGCGTCGACGTCGGCGTGGAACTCTTCAAGTGGCAGCTGCGGCCGGGCGCGGGTAAAGGATGCCTGAAGGACTGCAATCACCCAGGGCGCCGAACGGGTCAGCGCCCACGCCGGCCCCTTGGTCAGCTGTTCGAGATCCCGAAGCCGCGCACTGATGGCGTCGGCGGAGGACATGGCTGAACGGGCCAACTACTCTCCTTCAGCTGCTGCGAATCCTGGCTGGCAGCGAAAACTGCCCCGTACAAGGTTAACGCAGAGCGTCCACGCCCATCTAAGTCGCAATAGTGCGCGTTTTGAGCCCTCATAACGCGCACAACTGCGACCTACTTGGGTGGGCCGCCCACGCGGGTGAGCCCGCCGCCGTCGTGCCCTTTCCGTGACCTACCACGGGGTATGGTTTCGATCCCGTATCAACCGCGTTTCCCTGCTGGCCGGAAGGCCCCTGCACCCCTAAGGTCAGATCATCGACGCCGGCAACGCCGCGTCTACCCACGCACTGTCGCATAGGGGGGCACTATGAACTTCGACTTTACTGCGCTTGAAACCGGCACGTTCGTCTTCATTGGGACCTTGGGATTTGCCGCGCTCCTGGTCGCCTTCATCGCAGCAGCTGCAATGGCGGCAATTGTTGTTATCGGCATCATGAGCTTCGCTTGGTACCTGGTCAAAAGCGTCTTGGGTGGCCTGGTCCATGGCATCAACTTCGCGTGGGACCGCTTGGTCCATCACGCTGGACAAGTGGAACTACCGGTCGACTTTCAGCCGCAGGTCTCCACTGGCACGGGTACCTACCCGCGAGTAGCATTGAGGGACAGCTGAAGGGTTCCCACCCGAGGCGGACCCTGGCTCCAACCGGCACAACCGGCTAAAGGAGTTATCCCATGACGTCCGCTACTGACAACAGTCTCTCCGCAGCAAGCGTCAATGCCACCGCAGAAGAAGCCCGCGCCGTCGCCGAAGCCGCGCGCGAAACCGAATGGAACCGGCCCAGCTTCGCCAAGGGCCTGTACTTGGGCAGCTTCGATCTGGGCCTGATCCACCCTTGGCCACAAGCCAAAGCAGAGGACGTTGAGCGCGGCGAAGAGTTCATGGCCAAACTTGAGGCGTACTGCAGGACCATGTCCGGCCGGGTGATCGAACGGGACGCCAGGATCCCGGACCACTATCTCTCCGGCCTCGCCGAACTCGGCGTCTTTGGGATGAAGATCCCCCGCGAATACGGCGGTCTGGGCCTGTCCCTGGTGTACTACGGCCGCGCCCTTGCCCTGATCGGTTCAGTACACCCGAGCCTCGGCGCGTTGATCTCGGCCCACCAGTCCATCGGTGTCCCGGAGCCGGTCAAGGTGTTCGGCAGGCCCGAGCAAAAGCAGGAGTACTTGCCGCGCTGCGCCGCCGGCGCCATCACTGCTTTCCTCCTGACAGAGCCCGACGTCGGGAGCGACCCCGCGCGCATGGGCGCCACTGCCATACCGTCCGACGACGGCGGTTCTTACGTTTTGGACGGCGTGAAACTATGGACCACCAACGGCGTGATCGCCGAACTCGTGGTGGTCATGGCCCGGGTTCCTGCCCACACCGACGCGGATGGCACCACGCACAAGGGCGGCATCTCCGCCTTCGTGGTGGAGATGGACTCCCCCGGGATCACTGTTGAGAACCGGAACGCGTTCATGGGCCTGCGCGGGATCGAAAACGGCGTGACCCGATTCCACCAGGTGCGTGTCCCGGCAGCCAACCGACTGGGCCGCGAGGGGCAGGGCCTCAAGATCGCCCTGACCACCCTTAATACGGGACGCCTGTCCATTCCCGGGCTCTGTGTTGCCGCCGGTAAGTGGAGCCTGAAGATCGCCCGCGAATGGTCCAACGCACGCACCCAGTGGGGCCGCCCTGTCGGCCAGCACGAGGCCGTCGGCAAGAAGATCGCTTTCATCGCAGCGACGACGTTCGCTTTGGAGGCCGTATTTGAACTGTCCGCTGAAATGGCCGATGCCGGAGCACGGGACATCCGCATCGAAGCTGCGCTGGCAAAGCTGTGGTCCACGGAACTGAGCTGCCGGATCGCCGACGAGTTGGTCCAGATCCGTGGTGGCCGGGGCTTCGAAACGGCGGACTCGCTCGAGGCACGTGGTGAACGGGCCGTCGCCGCCGAACAGCTTCTCCGCGATCTTCGCATCAACCGGATCTTCGAGGGATCCAGCGAGATCATGAAACTCCTGATTGCCCGCGAAGCCGTGGACGCGCACCTCGCTGCCGCGGGCGATCTCGCTTCGGCGGATGCGAGCCTGCAGGACAAGGCCCGTGCCGCCGTCGGCGCTTCCGGTTTCTATGCACGTTGGCTCCCCAAGCTGGTTGCGGGCGCGGGCATGGATCCGAGGTCCTACACCGAATTCGGCAGGCTCGCGAAGCAACTTCGATTCGTGGAGAGGTCCTCGCGCAGGCTCGCCCGGCAGACGTTCTATGGGATGGGCCGGTGGCAGGCAAAGCTGGAACACAAGCAGGCGTTCCTGGGCAGGATCGTGGACATCGGAGCCGAGCTTTTTGCCATGGCCGCATGTTGTTCGCGCGCCGAAAACCTGCTCCGCACGCACCCGGAACAGAGCGCGGCCGCATTCGAACTGGCAGAGGCTTACTGCGAGCAGGCGCGCGTGCGGGTGGACGAATACTTCGACCAGCTGTGGCGCAATACGGACGACGCCGATCACCACCTTTCGCGCAAGGTCCTCGCCGGGGACTACACCTGGCTTGAGTCCGGCGTGCTTGACCAGTCCGAGGGAACAGGTCCGTGGATCGCAGATGCGTCGCCGCGGGAGTCGGTCAAGGAGAGCCTGCACCGCAAATACCGGTAGTCCGCCGGCACCTTCACCGCGGCGTTAAACCACGTTGCCGTCCACGTAGTACCAACACTTGTCTTCCCGTACAAAACGGCTGAGTTCGCGCTGGACTCCGCGTTTGCCGTCGTGCCTGTAGTGCGCCGCAAACTCAACCGTGCCCCGTGAGTCCAGCGGTCCGCCTCCCGTTGTGGAGAGGATGTCGAGCCGCCGCCACTGCACGTCCGGGTCCAGCTCCATCGAACCGGGGCGGGTGGTGGCGTGCCAGGTGCGGAGCAGGTACCCGGAATCCAGGACAACGAAGGCCGAATACCTGGTGCGCATGAGCTGCTCGGCCGTAGGCGCGTCGGCCTCTCCGCGGTGGAACCGTCCACAGCAATCGTCGTACTGGTCACCCGACAAACAGGGGCAGGCGCCGTTGCGGAGGCGCGTAGGATCAGGCGTCAAAATGCCCCTTTCCGAGGCTGTAAATGAGAGCTGCGCAACATATTTTCCCACGCCAGATAACAGCTTCGAAACAACCGCGCCAGAGTCCGGAGCCGCGCGTGATTCCGTCAGTGCTGAACCGTAGGCTGGATGAAGCAAGCTGGGTGGGCAACGCGCGCATCACAAAACGACGGCCAGGGGAGGCTAAGTGGAGGATCCGACAACACTCGCCATCAACCTGACGTATCTGGGTACTTTGGGGATGGCCGTCCTCATGTTCCTGGGTCTCGGGTTGGTCATCATCATCACTCTGGTTGTGGCCGGAGTAGGGCGGCTGCTGTCGATCATTCTGTTGGCGATGGTGGGGATTTTCCCCAAGAAGGACACCACTCCGATCGTCCATCTGCCCCGCCATCCGGTGCGCGGACCTGTACGGGTGAGTCCCGGCGTCGTTCTTCCCGCCGAGGTGGCCGGCTCCCCCTTGGACCAACTCGCCGCAGGCTCCCATCCCGACACCGCCCAGGTGGAGGCCATCGCTGCCGCTGCCGTCGAGGAACCGTTGACGCCCCCGGCGCCGGCCCTCGTGGTGGAAACACCCGCCGCTCCCGTCCCGCCCAAGCGCGACCTCCTGGGCGATGCCCGACGCCGGATCGCCGGGGCGGCTGCGGCCGTCAAGGACGGCTCGTGGAAGTCGAAGGTGGACCCGCGAAAGCTGCCAAATCCGAACCAGGTCAAGGATGCGTTGGAAAACCAGACCGCGCACCACCCTTTGATCGTGGCCGCCGCGAAGGAGCAACCGCTCCTTTCGAAGGACTGGGCCGACGCCGTCGCCAAGGCCGACGAAAGGGCCGCCGAGCGGGCCAAAGCCGGGCAGCCTCCGGCCATCAAGGTGACCGTGCGGGACATTGACGACTCCGGAACGCCGGCAAAGCCGTCGACTGGAAACGGGTCCGGCCCGGACGCCGGAGCGGCCTCCTCGCCTGCATCGGGAAACGGCCAGAAGCAGCCAGGGACCAAACCGTCCGACAACAACGGACCAAACAAAACGGGCCCAAAGACCCCCACCAAGGGAAAGTCTCCGAGCCCGATCCGTAAAGGTTCGTTGAGCGGCGTGAGCCGGAACTCCTGATCCTAGGCGGCCAGCTTATTGAAGGCGGCGCTGTGGTAGATGAGTGGCTTTGAGTCGTGGTTGACGGTGGTTGCCTTAACCTCCAAGACCACAATCGCGTGATCCCCGGCCGGCGTTTCCGATACCACTTCGCATTCGAAGCCAAGAACCGCGCCGTCGATCAGCACCGCACCCGAATCGGCGACGCTGGTAGACAGTCCGGCAAAGCGATCACGGGTCTTCGAGGAAAGTTGAAGGCAAGCGGCTTCCTGGCCCTCAGCCAGTACGGAAACCCCGAGCCTGCTCGCCTGGCGCAGCTTGGGCCACGTAGTGGAGGAGTTCTGCACGGCGAACATCACCAGGGGTGGTTCCAGGGACACACCAACTGTGAAGGACGACGCCACCAACGCTTCAGGCGTGAAATCCACCATCGCGCTGAAGGCGGCCACACCCGACGGGAACTGCGCAAAGGCAGCCTTGATGGCCGCGGTCTCTTCCACTGTTGTCTGCGTCATTTCGCTGTCCCCTTCGTGCGTCGTTTGAACTCATTTCCCATAATTCACGCGTTTCGAAGAACCTCAATATTTGTTGATTCCCGAGTCATTTGTGTTGCCGAATGTCAAGAAATATCGCGAAGTAAGGCCTCTTCCATTACTTCGCAAGACGAAAAACGAAGAAGTCCTACCGCTTGCGTTTCTGCGCGCCGCGCCGCTGTGTAGCCTCGATTGGACATTCAGACCCACCACAGGAAGCCAACATGAGCCTCAATGAGCTACGGACGCTTGGACGCACTGGCGCCCTGATCAGCCCACTGACCCTGGGAACCCTGAACTTCGGCACAGGAACGGCACCAACAGGGCCGGCGGACAGCATCCGCATTATCAAGGCCGCCCTGGACGCCGGGATCACCAGCGTCGACACCGCCGACATCTACTCCCAGGGCGAGGCCGAAACCGTGGTGGGACAGGCCATTCACAGCCGACGCGATGATGTCTTCCTGGCGACGAAATTCCACGGCCAGATGGGTTCCAACCCGGCGCACGCGGGTAACTCGCGCCGTTGGATTGTCCGTGCGGTCGAGGACAGCCTGCGCCGGCTGAATACGGACCGGATCGACCTCTACCAGGCACACCGGCCCGACTACAACACAGACCTCCTTGAGACCATCACGGCCCTGAACGACCTCATCCGCCAGGGCAAGATCCTCTACTACGGCACGTCCGTGTTCAGTCCGGCGCAACTCGTGGAAGCACAGTGGATCGCCAACACCAACCACCTCACGCCCCCGGTGGTGGACCAGGTCCCCTATTCGCTGCTGGTTCGTGCCAACGAACGCGACGTTTTCCCCATCACCCAGCAGTACGGCGTCGGGGTTTTGAGCTACGGACCGCTCGACGGCGGCTGGCTCGCCGGTGGATACCGGGTGGGCGCAGGGCAGCCCGAAAGTTCGCGATTCTCCGCGTTGCCCGGCCGTTTCGACGTGACCGCTCCCTATAACCAGGGCAAGCTGCACGCGGCCGACGCCCTGGGCCAGCTTGCCGCCCGGCATGGACTTACCCTGATCCAGCTGGCCGTGGCATTCGCCTTGAACCATCCTGCCGTGACCAGCGTGATCATCGGGCCGCGGACCGAGGAACACCTGACGGACTATCTCAAGGCCGCCGACGTGGTGTTGAGCGAAGCCGTCCTGGACGAAATTGACGACATCGTGGCACCGGCCGTCAACTTCCTGGAGCGCGACGCCGGAACCGTTGCACCTCACCTGGAGTACCCGGAACTCCGGCGCCGTTAGTCCTGTTTGCGTAGCGAGGCCCACTCTGCGCGCTATTCCTCTGGGTTAGCACGCAGAGCAGGCCCCACAACGAACTATTGACGGTGCTCCGGCGCGGCGTGATCCTTGACCTAAGTGCTGCGGCACCCCGCAGCGTCAGGTCCCAGTAGAACGCCGCCGCCCATGTCCACACCCCATATTGAACGTGGCGTAGCCGCCACCCCCGGCCAGCCGACGCAAGGTCCGCTGACCCACGAAGAGCTCCAGCTCGCAGGGCGCAATCATTCGATGCCGCTCGAAGCGCTCCACGACGACATCACCCCCGCGGGGTTGCACTACCTGCTGATTCACTTCGATGTTCCCTTCCTTTCGGCGGAAACCTGGCGCCTGCGGCTTGGCGGGGCTGTTACGAATTCCTTGGAACTAAGCCTCGACGACCTCAAGGCACGACCCGCAGTGACCATGCCCGTCACCCTGGAATGCGCCGGAAACGGACGCTCGCTCCTGCAACCGCGCCCGCTCAGCCAGCCTTGGGTCCTTGGCGCAGTGGGCACTGCCGAGTGGACCGGGACTCCGTTGGCACCCCTGCTGGAGGAGGCAGGCTTGGCGAGCGACGCCGTCGAACTTGTCTTCACTGGGGCGGACCGCGGCATCCAGGGTGGCGCCGAAGAGCAATACGCGCGAAGCCTGACCATAGCCGAGGCAATGCACCCTGCGGTCATGCTGGTCTACGCGATGAACGGCCAGCCGTTGCCGCCGCAGCATGGCTTCCCCGTGAGGTTGCTTGTCCCGGGGTGGTACGGGATGGCGAGCGTGAAGTGGTTGACATCGATCGAAGCCGTGACGTCCCGGTTTATGGGTTACCAGCAAGCCACTGCCTATCACTACCTCCAAGGGCCCGACGGTCCGGGACTTCCCGTGTCGCACATCCGGGTTCGTTCCTTGATGGTTCCCCCGGGTATCCCTGACTTCTTCACCCGGCGGCGCGTCGTGGATGCCGGACCGGTGATGCTCCAAGGGCGCGCGTGGTCGGGGCATGGCGAAGTGGAACGCGTCGAGGTGGGCATTGATGGCGACTGGATGCCCGCACATCTGGACGATCCGATGGGCGACTTCGCGTGGCGCTCGTGGTCCATGGTGTGGGTGGCCACCCCTGGTGAGCATGAGCTGCGGTGCCGGGCCATGGACTCGTCCGGCGCGCTGCAGCCGAGTGAGCAGGTGTGGAATTACCAAGGTCTGGGGAACAACATGGCGCAACGGGTTGAGGTGACGGTCCGGTAGGCATTCCACCGTTCCAGCCTTCGCTAGACTCGACTGAATCATGAGCAGTCAGTCTTCTTCCCCCGCGACCGTCCGTGTCGACGCCTGGTTGTGGGCCATCCGCGCCTACAAGACACGCTCCGCTGCCACCGCTGCCTGCCGTGCCGGGCACGTGCGCCTCAATGGCAACCCGGTGAAAGCCTCACAAACCGTGATTGTCGGCGACACTATCCGCGTGCGCGAATCCGGATGGGAACGGATTTTTGAGGTACGTAGGCTCATCGCGAAGCGCGTCGGCGCAGAGGCTGCTTCCCATTGCTTCACCGACCACACTCCGGCGCGGCCCGTCCTTCCGGCGTTGGGCCTTCCCCAGCGTGACCGCGGCGCCGGCCGCCCCACCAAAAAGGACCGGCGGGACATGGAGAAGCTGCGGGGGTAGTTATCCACATGCGATTTAGTTCGGGGTGATTCCTGGGTTTCTCCCTGCCTAGACTGGCGAGCACTACGCCACAACAGTCACTGGGGAGTCTGTCATGCCATCTGCCCGATCGCTTTTTCATTCACTGTCTGCCGCCGTCGGAGTCTCGGCATTGGTACTGCTCACCGGTTGCCAAGGCGGCAGTACGCCACCCGAAACAAGCACGACGACGGCGCCACCCGCCTCAAGCGCGGCGGCGTCGCGAACCCCAACGCCGGCACCGACATCCAGCGGCGCCTACAAGCCAGCGGATGCAAACGGCAAGGCCCAGAACGTGCCGGTGCCCATGATGCCTGCCCTGGCGAAGGAGAATTCGAAGGAGGGGCTGGAGGCGTTCATTCGGTATTGGTTCCAGCTGTTGAGTTACGCATACGAAACCGGTGACGGACACGCTGCCAAAGACCTGTCAGCAGTTGAGTGTGTCCTCTGTTCCGACCTCTTGTCGGCAGTTGCCACAAACTACACGGACAATCGCTGGCTTGTCGGGGGCCAATACGAAACGCCAGTCATCGAAGTCCTCTGGCAGCCACATGGGAACCAGCAATCAGCGAAGGTCCAGGTTCTTCAACAGGAAATCGTCTACATGAACTCTGACGGCTCACAGGGCCGCGCACCGACTTCTGCCACGAATGACGGTGCAGCCTTCTTCGCCAATTTCAGCAACGGTATCTGGACGGTCACCAATCTTGGTGTTATCCGGTGAGCATGCGGCTAGGAGACATGGTCGCGCTGGTCACCGTGAGTATCGCAATTTTAGGCCATTTGGCACTTGAGATTCCCACGGTCCCGAGTCCGGAAGCTGGGTTCACACACCGGTCAGTCGCAGTTGGCGCAAGCTTTGCAATCGACCAACAGACTAGACTCCCGAATTCCTCCCTCGGGTCTATCGATGCGGTGGAAGAAGACCCGTTTCAGTACAAAGCCGATTTCCGTTGCCGCGTCGGTGGTCCAGGTTCTCGGGAGATGGGCTGCATCACCCTTCAGTGCCCTCCTCGGGCGCCAGGAGAGGAAAAAGGCTCACCGGTCATCTGGATGAGGGCACCCAAGGGAATCTCCAACCCGACCTACACGGACTGGCAACCCGTGGACGGGAAACCTGCATGCTTGTACGACTCAGAACCCGCGGACGTCTTGGCCGACATCGCTGCACGGATCCTCACCGACTTCCGGCAACTACCCGTCAACCCCGGAACCCTTCAAGCACAACCCTTCCCGAACACCCTCATCGGCGGACCCACCAACTTCTACGCCACCACCACAAACCAGGCCTTCGACCTCACCATCCTCGGCCAACACGTCCACCTCACCGCAACACCCACCACCTACACCTACACCTTCGGCGACGGCACCACCCTCGGACCCACACCAGCAGCCGGATACTCCCTCCCCCAAACCGGATGGCTCACCACAGAAACCAGAACCAGCCACAACTACACAACCACCGGCAACTACCCCGTAAACCTCACCACCACCTTCACCGGAACCTACTCCGTCAACAACGGCCCACCCCTGCCCATCAACGGAACCCTCAACCTCACCACACCACCCAAAACCATCAAAGTCTGGAAAACAGAAACCGCCCTCGTCACCGACACCTGCGAACAAAACCCCCAATCCTGGGGCTGCCCCGGCGCCGCGGCTCCTCGATAGGGACATCGGTGGGCGCGAGTTGTCCACATAGCCGCGTTCGACCGTTCCTGACAGTTGGCCGTTCTTCGTAGCGTGGTTTTGTGACTCCGCCACTTCCCAACCCTATCGATGTGAACCTCCATGCCGCTCCCGCCGAATGGTGGCAGTTCCTGGCAGGCTTGGCTCCTTTCGCAGCCCTAGTGGCAGCAGGCATTGCAGGATGGATCGCTTGGAGATCCCTCCACCAAAAGACAGCTTCTGATAACCGGTCGGAGTGGTGGCGACGAGCCCAGTGGGCCTTCGACAGCGTCCTCTCGGAGGAGCCCCGCCGAGCGCAGTTGGGTTTGCAAGTAATGGCAGTCTTGGCCGAATCCACTCCGAGCTCTGAAGAACTGAAGATCTTCTCGGGTGCGACTTTGGATCTAATGGACGCTGCCGAGACCCTCTCCGACCGTCACAATGCGGGCCCTTCGCCCACTACCAAGGTGCAACCAAGTGACTGCCCAGAAGTTCAATTACCAGAAGCCAACGTTGACCAGGCAAGCCCGCTGCCTTGACCAGGAGGTTCACAGTGGAATTTCAAACCCAGAGAGTGCAATCGGTCCAAACCGAGCAGAATGCTTCCCCCTACGCCCGGAGACCATCGCCAGCATCGTACGATCGCGGCGTCCAGATCGCGGCAGCACGGCTCTGCGTGGTTTGCGATCGTCGGCTTGGCAAGGAAACCCCCGACTGGATCCGTCAATTAGCTGCGGAGAAGTTGGCCGGGGAGTACTGACACAAGCAGCCCTACGAGAACCACGTATCCGGCGGTCCCAGGTAAAGCAGGAAGCTGAACACCGCGGCGACACCCACCAGCACGACAACCAAAGCCATCAAAGGCTTCGCCAGCACCCAGGCCTGCAGTTTCTCCAGTGCACCAACAGGTTCTTCGCGCCCAGCAGCAAGGCGCCACTCGCCAGTCAGCAGTCCCCGCCGATCCAAGGATTTCTCAACGGGGATGGTGGCATACGGGATCACCGCCGACACAACGGCCAACAAGCCAGTGCCCGCAGACCACTTCTGGTTGATCCACGTGAAGACAGCGGTAAACGCATAGCAAAGGAAGACAAACCCGTGGATGCCTCCGGCGATGCTGACTCCCAGATCAGTGGTCCGCGTGACGTACTTAAGGAAGAGCCCAATCAACAGAAGCGTCCACGTCACGGCTTCGGCAAAGGCAACAGTACGGAACAGGGCGCGGGGCAGCATGGAAAACCTCTAACTAGGAAACGGGAGTCGCCCTACACAACGGACGGCAGCGATGCCTCGTTCCTGATGCGCGAGGAACCAAACTCCAACGCAACGCTTTCCAACTCTATGGGCGCCTCATGCTTGCTTCGGGAACGGCCAACCGCCACGTGCGGCACCCAGCGTGGCGACCTGTACCCAAGTGCGGGAGAGCTAAGGATGAAATCGTCGATGTTGTCCAGGCCAAGGTCACCCAAAAGGACATGCAGCCCTTGGACTAGCAAGGTCTGATAGTCATGGACGGCCTGCGGCACTGAAACCTCAAGGCTGCTCACCCGTCCGCCACCGAGCGTGATGAGCTTCTCGGATTTTCCGAGGAACCCGTCCAGCACGGGCAACCCCCTGAGCCAACTGGCTACTTCCGCAGCCACCCGATCTGCCTGAGCCGCACCTCGGCTCCAGGAAACAATGTCGGCAACCAGCAGGTCCAGGATTCCGAGGTGAAGCAACGTCATGTGAAGACCCTCGGGCCGACGCACGGAATCCACGTAGCGGCCGAAGTCCTCCAGCCGCGCTCCGACATGGAGCACGGGCACCTCCACCGTGATTCGGGGCAGTTGCGAAGCTCTCCCGGTTGTTCCACCGGCCGTCATGCCTGTCATTATGCGCCGTTGAGGACACCGAAGGAATGCCGAGAGCAACACGCAACTGCCGCCGTCGTAAGCGCTCTATGAAGCCAAAGCGTGAAGCGGTTCTTTCAGCGTTGACAGTGCCTTGTGACCCGTGCCATATTCAGTAATGTGAACCTGTCAGACAGCCGGACAGCCGGACAGCAAGGCGCGGATCAGAGCCGGGCTACGCCTACGCCCATCTCGCGCATCTCCGCAGCCGAGGCCGTATTTGCCGCCCTCCGGCGGGCGATCGAGGGCGGGCAATTCGATATCGGCACCAAGCTGAGCTCGGAAGCGACCCTTGCAGCGCAGTACGGCGTGAGCCGTTCCGTCATCAGGGAAGCTTTGAGGTCCTGCAACACCTTGGGCCTCACCACAACCAAAACCGGCAAAGGCACGTTCGTCGTGGCCAACAAGGTTGCTAATGACCTTACCTTGGGCCAGTACAGCGCGCGCGATCTTAACGAAGCGCGGCCACACATCGAGATCCCGGCAGCAGGGCTCGCGGCCGAAAGGCGCACGGACGAGGAACTCGAGCATCTCAAGGACATCGTCCAGGAGATGCTGAACGAAAATGATCCCGAAGCCTGGGTGAGCCTCGACGCCAGCTTCCATTCCGCCGTCGCGCGTGCCAGCGGCAATCGCGTGTTCGCGAGCGTCGTCCAGGATATCCGTGACGCGCTGGCCCACCAGTCCGAGACGCTGAACCTCGTGGCGGACCGCCAGCACCGCTCCGATGAAGAACACGTCGCCATCCTCAACGCCATCGAATCGGGCGATTCCCAAGCCGCCAGCAAAGCCATGGCAGAACACCTGCAGGCCGTCAGCGTGGCTCTGGACACGATCCTCAGCAAATGAACCACCTAAAGGACACCATGCCCCGCCCCGAAACGGCACGAGCAACCACGCCCAACCATGTCCCCCTCGTCGAGCAGACCCGCGACGGACTGGTGGAAAGCATCCACTATGGCTCGCTGATCGCCCTCAACGCCGATGGCAGCACGGCGATCGAAGCGGGCCAGCCGGATGCTCCGATGTACCCACGCTCCAGCCTGAAGCCACTCCAGGCAGTCGCACTCCTCAAAGCGGGCTTGGACATTCCCGAGGAACTCCTTGCCCTGACGGCCGCCAGCCATTCGGGCAGCAAGAAGCACCGCGACGGCGCCGCAGAAATCCTGAAACTCCACGGCCTGACCGAGGACGCGCTGGGCAACAGCACCGACCTGCCCTACGGACTCGAAGAGCGCAACGAGTGGCTCCGCGAGGGCAACGGCCCCACGCAACTGGCCCAGAACTGCTCCGGCAAGCATGCCTCCATGGTGGCGACGTGCGTCATCAACGGCTGGTCCGTGGACGGCTACCTGCACCCGGAACACCCCCTGCAGGTCCTGGTCCGGGACACCATCACAGAGCTGACGGGCGAGGAAGCCGCCGCGGTGAGCACGGATGGCTGCGGCACGCCGCTCTTCGCACACTCGCTGCACGGCATGGCCCGCGCCTACGGTCGCCTCGCTGCCGCCAACCAGGACACGAACGAAGGCAAAGTGGCACACGCCATGCGCCGCTTCCCCGAGATGGTGGCCGGCGAAGGCCGCGACGTCACCGCCCTCATGCGCGCGGTCCCGGGACTGCTCGCCAAGGACGGCTTCGAGGGCCTTCAGCTTGTTGGCCTCGCTGACGGTCGCGGGCTGGCCGTAAAGATTTCCGACGGCGGAGACCGCGCCCGCCTGCCCATCACCGTTGAGGTGCTTCGCCAGTTGGGGCTCGACGGCGGCAGCTTGGATGCGCTTCAGAGTCCACCCGTGCTTGGTGGCGGACTCCCGGTTGGAGAGCTCCGCGCGGCACAGATTTTCACCACGAACTAAGGACAGCTATGACCACCGTCGATCAGGCGATCCCGCTCCGTTCCGAACACGACCTCCTGGGGGACCGCAACGTCCCTGCAGATGCGTACTGGGGCGTTCACACACTCAGGGCCATCGAAAACTTCCCCATCACCGGGCAGCCGCTCTCCACCAACAAGCACTTGGTGAGGGGCCTGGCCGCGGTCAAGCAGGCGGCCGCCCGCACCAACCACGAACTCGGGCTCCTGGATGCAGAACGAGCCAACGCCATCGAGCAGGCCTGCCAGGACATCCTGGACGGCAAGCTCCACGACGAGTTCATGGTGGATGTGATCCAGGGCGGGGCGGGCACCAGCTCCAATATGAACGCCAACGAGGTCATCGCCAACCGTGCGCTGGAAATCCTTGGCCACCCCAAGGGCGACTACTCCAAGCTGCACCCGAACGACCATGTGAACCTGAGCCAGTCCACCAACGACGTCTACCCGACGGCGGTCAACCTCGCCACGATCTTCTCGGTCAAGGAACTGTTGGAGGCCCTTGAGGAACTCGAAGTGGCCTTCGCCGAGAAGGGCCGGGAGTTCCGGACAGTCGTGAAGATGGGCCGCACGCAGCTCCAGGATGCAGTGCCCATGACCTTGGGCCAGGAATTCGGCGGATATGCCGTGACCATCGGCGAGGACCGCGCCCGCCTGGACGAGTCGCACATGCTGATCCACGAGATCAACCTGGGCGCCACGGCCATCGGCACGGGACTGAACGCTCCCGCAGGCTACGCCGAAGCCGCGTGCCGCCACCTGGCCGAGATCACGGGCCTCCCGCTCCTCACGGCCGCTGACCTCATTGAGGCCACCCAGGACGTGGGCGCTTTCGTTCACCTGTCCGGCGTCTTGAAGCGCGTCGCGGTGAAGCTTTCCAAGATTTGCAACGACCTCCGCTTGCTGTCCTCCGGACCGCGTGCGGGACTGGGCGAGATCAACCTGCCGGCAGTGCAGTCCGGCTCGTCGATCATGCCCGGCAAGATCAACCCGGTGATCCCGGAAGTGGTCAGCCAGGTGGCATACGAGGTCATCGGCAACGATGTCACCGTCACCATGGCCGCGGAGGCAGGACAGCTCCAGCTGAACGCCTTCGAACCGATCATTGTGCACAGCCTGCACAAGAGCATCTCCCACCTGGAAGCAGCGTGCCGCACCCTTACGGCCCGCTGTGTCCGGGGCATCACAGCAAACACCGAACGGCTACGGCTTACCGTGGAGCAGTCGATCGGTCTCGTCACGGCATTGAACCCGCACATCGGTTATGCCTCCGCCACAGCCATCGCCCAGGAGGCGTTGGCCACCGGCAAGGGTGTAGCAGAACTCGTCCTGGAGCACGGTCTGTTGACCGCAGCCCAGCTTGAAGAACTGCTCAGCCCCGAACGTCTGGCAAACCTGAGCAAGTAGGCCGATTCCGGCCAGGAAAAGCCCAGCGGCTTGTAAAGCCGTCCCGCCATTTGAGGCACCCCACCCCAGGAAACTTCCGCGCGCCCGAAACCCCAATCAGCGCCCGTCAGTACCAGGACACCCGTAAGGATTCCCATGACCAACCCCATCACGGACCACACGGTCCCGGCCCAAGCGCATGCCAGCGAGAAGGCCCTCCACAAGGAGGACTCGGGCTACCACAAGGACCTGAAGCCCCGGCAGATCCAGATGATCGCTATCGGCGGCGCTATCGGCACCGGCCTGTTCCTTGGCGCAGGCGGACGCCTCAACGCCGCCGGCCCGTCACTGGTAATCGCCTATGCCGTTTGTGGCTTCTTCGCCTTCCTGATCCTTCGCGCCCTCGGCGAGTTGGTGCTTCACCGCCCCTCATCGGGCTCGTTCGTCTCCTACGCCCGTGAATTCTTTGGCGAGAAAGCAGCCTTCGTCTCGGGCTGGTTCTACTGGATCAACTGGGCCACCACCACCATTGTGGATATCACGGCGGCCGCGCTCTACATGAACTTCTTCGGCAAGTACGTCCCCTGGATGGGTGCCGTTCCGCAGTGGGCTTGGGCCCTGATCGCCCTTGTGGTGGTGCTGAGCCTGAACCTGGTCTCGGTGAAGGTTTTCGGCGAGATGGAATTCTGGTTCGCCCTCATCAAGGTTGCGGCGCTGGTGGCCTTCCTCCTGGTTGGCACGTACTTCGTTATCTTTGGCACGCCGGTTGATGGCCAGACAGTCGGCTTCAGCCTGATCTCCGACAACGGCGGCGTCTTCCCGAACGGCATCCTGCCGATGATCATCCTCATGCAGGGTGTGCTGTTCGCCTACGCCTCGATCGAACTTGTCGGCACTGCCGCAGGTGAGACAAAGAACCCGGAAAAGATCATGCCCAAGGCCATCAACTCCGTGGTCTTCCGCATCGCCGTCTTCTACGTGGGCTCTGTCATCCTGTTGGCGCTCCTCCTCCCCTACACCTCATACGAGAAGGGCGTTAGCCCCTTCGTGACGTTCTTCGGTTCCATCGGTGTACAAGGCGTGGATGTGATCATGAACCTCGTGGTCCTCACCGCTGCGCTCTCTTCCTTGAACGCCGGCCTGTACTCCACCGGCCGTATCCTTCGCTCCATGTCTGTAGCCGGTTCCGCTCCAAAGTTTGCCCAGCGCATGAACAAGGCCGGTGTGCCCTACGGCGGCATCGCGATCACGGCAGGCGTTTCGCTGCTGGGTGTTCCGCTGAACTACCTCGTTCCGTCCGATGCTTTTGAGATCGTCCTGAACGTCGCCTCCGTAGGCATCATCGTCACGTGGGCCACGATCGTCCTGTGTCAGATGCAGTTGAAGCGTTGGGCGGACAAGGGGTGGCTCAAACGCCCGTCGTTCCGGCTGTTCGGTGCGCCGTACACAGGATGGCTGTCGCTGGTCTTCCTTGCAGGCGTCCTCATCATGGTGTTCATCGAGTCCCCGCTCACAATGCTTGTCACGGCAATCGCATGCGCGCTGATGGTGGTGGGCTGGTTCCTCTGCCGCAAGCAGATCCACGAGATCGCCGCCACCCGTGACGGTTACACGGGCAGCGCCCCGGTCATCGCCAACCGTCCGATGCCCGGAGGTGACTCCTAGCACCTCCGGTTAGTGCCCGACGGCGGCACCCGGGTTCCGTAACAGCGGAAACCGGGTGCCGCCGTCGTTGGTTAACGGACCCAACTGGGTCGCAGTTGTGCGCGTTTTGACGGCTCACAACGCGCACAACTGCGACCTAGTTGGGTGAGGACGTGGCGAACCGAGACATCCGATCATTGGTGACTACTATTGGTCCATGGCTGTCACAGATGAGGCGATCGGCAAGATCAAGGACATGCTGATCCGCGGGGAACTCAAGGCCGGCGACAGGTTGCCGCCGGAAAAGGAACTGAGCGAGCGGCTTGGACTGTCCCGGAGTTCGCTCCGGGAAGCCGTCAAGGCGCTGGAACTGATCCGTGTGCTGGATGTCCGCCGTGGCGACGGGACGTATGTGACCAGCCTCGACGCGAAGCTGCTCAACGAGGCCGTGGCGTTCGTGGTGGACCTGCACCAGGACCGCTCCATCCTTGAACTCTTCGAGGTCCGCCGAATCCTTGAACCGGCCACCGCGCACTTGGCTGCGGGCAAGATCACCGCTGAGGGCATCGAGAAGCTGCGCGGAACCATGGACGGAATCAACGAGGACACTCCGGTGGAAGAACTCGTGACCCACGACCTCGAATTCCACGGCATCATCGCCGAAGCCGCAGGGAACGACTACCTCAGCAGCCTCCTGGAAGCCCTCTCCAGCAGCACGGTCCGTGCCCGGATCTGGCGCGGCCTCACGCAGGAGAAGGCCGTTGCCCACACGTTGGCTGAGCACCGCGCCATTACCGATGCCCTGGAACGTGGAGACACCGAACTGGTCAAGGCCTTGGTGACGGTGCACATCAGCGGCGTGGAGAACTGGCTGCGGCAGGCGCTCTAAGCCTTAGAGCCCGTACGTACGGATCGCCGTGCCTTCAAAGAGCGCATCCTGCTCGTCCGGACTTAACGAGGAAACGAGTTCCAGCAGCACGTCAAGGGTCCGGCGGTACGGCGCTCCAAGTGTGCTGACGGGCCAGTCGCTGCCGATCATGAGCCGGTCCGGTCCGAACACCTCCAGCGAAAACTCGAACACCGCACGCAACGAGTCGGCCGAATACTCCAACCCGGGAACGAACAGTCCGGACAGCTTGGCCACTGCATTCCATGCGCTTCCCAAGGCGGTGAACTCCGTCCGCCACAACTCCATGCCGTCGGGGTCGCCAAGAGGCGGTTTCCCCAAGTGATCCAGGACCACCGTGAGTTCGGGGAGTTCGCGTGAAAGCCGCACGGTGGCGCCAAGATGCCGAGGGAAGGCATCAGGAACGTCAAAAACAAGGCCCCGCTGAGCCACGAGGGCAAGGGACTTCCGGACCGACGGCAGCGAAAGGAAATCGTCCCGCGGGTCTTCGTGGACCAGATGCCGCACGCCCTTGAACAAAGGGGTGACCCCGTAGAGGTCTAATGCGGCGGACGCCTCGGGCGGTGAATCCAGCCGGACCCAGCCCACCACTCCCAGCACCCAGGGCTGCCGGGCGGCAACGGCCAGCATGCTCTCAGTATCCCCAACGGTGTCATCGGCCTGGACCAACACCGCTCCCCGCACGCCGGCGGCTTCAAGGACCTCACGGGCTTCGTCCTCACCGAAGCTCCGAAACAAGGCGCCGTGCTGCGGTCCCAGCCACGCGTAGGGCCGAACACCCTCGGTATAAGAGGAGTCCAGGCTCCACAAGTGCAGGTGCGCGTCAATCACGCCCGACGGCCTCCAGCGCACTCCACAGCTCTTCGGGAACGGGCTCGTTCATCCGCGCCGCATTGGACGTGACCTGTTCCGGCGCGCTGGCCCCTACTGTCACGTTGACCACGGCGGGATGCCGCAGCGGAAACTGGAGTGCCGCCGTCGGCAGTTCCACACCCAAGCTGCGGCAGACGGCCGCGAGCTTCCGCGCCCGCTCCACCACTGCGCGGGGTGCTTGGCCATAGTTGTAGTGGGCGTCGTCCGGCACCTCGGGGCGGGCCAGCAGCCCGGAGTTGAAGGCCCCGACATTGACGACGCCGGTGCGGCGCGCCACACAGCGGTCGAGCAGCGGAACGCTGGGCTGCTCCAGCAGCGTGTAACGTCCGGCGAGCATGACGAGGTCAAGATCGGCGGCTTCGACGCATTCCAAGGCGGCTTCGGCCGAGTTGGTTCCGACACCGATCGCCTTGACCATGCCTTCTTCACGTAGCTTCTCCAGTGCAGGCAGGCCCTGCTCGATGCCCAGGGCCAGGTTGTGGACGTCCGGATCATGCAGATAGGCAATATCCACGTGGTCCAGGCCCAGCCGTTCCAGGGAATCCTCGATGCTGCGCCGGATGCCCGCTTCGGTGAAATCCCAGACGCGTTTCTTGCTGGCCGGGACATCGAAACCTTCGGGGTCGCGGCCCTCTCCCGTGGCGGGCTCCAGGAGCCGGCCGACCTTGGTGGAGATGACGAACCCGTCCCGCGGTTTGTCGCGGAGGACGGCGCCGAGCCGCTGTTCGGACAGGCCCAGGCCGTAATGCGGCGCAGTATCGAAGTAGCGGATTCCGGCTTCCCAGGCAGCCAAGACCGTGGCAAGAGCCTCGCCGTCGGGGATAGCCCGGTACAGATTTCCGATGCCTGCCGCGCCGAAGCCAAGCTTGCCCAGGTTCAATGTCATGGCAATTCCCATACTTTCCCGATACCCGAATCGTTGCCCGAGTAATCGTCCTGGACCTCAAGAAGTTCGGCCATGCGGGCTTGCCACGGCACGTTGGCCGGGTGGTCGGTGAGCGCACGGCGCATGGCTTGGTAATCGTCCACATCCACCACGTGGAAGAGATCCTGTCCGCTGCGCCAAATCCGCCAATTCCGAACGCCGGCTTCCTTGAGGGCAGCGACCAACTCGGGCGGAATGTTCGCATGGGCCTCGGCGTAGGCAACGTCGGCGCCGGGTTTGAGCCTGGTATGGAGCGCAATCGACTCAACCATGCGCTGCCTCCGGCTTCAGGAACAGTTCCAGCACCGGCAAAGCCACATCCGGCCGCTGGACCGGCAGCTTGATGGTCAGCGTTCCCGGGGGTTGGCCGCCCGGAGTCATGTTCATGGCCTGTTGCCCGGGGTCCACCTCGCGCAGGAACACCTCCGAGGCATCGTTGAGCAACTGCGCGTACTCCACTTTGCCGGCCAGGCCCGGGAGGTGGACGTACTCGAAGGGCCAGGCGAACAGGTGCACGTACAGCCTGTCGCCGCGCTGGGTGTAGCGGGCATCCGCCGGTGCGGTGAACGGGGAAGGCCCCGCGCCATGGATGGATCTCGAGTGCAGCTTCATCCACTCTCCGATTCCTGTCAGGGAGGCGAGCGCGCGTGGATCGATGTTGCCGCGCCCCGTGGGTCCTACGTTGAGCAGCAGGTTGCCGCCCTTTGAAACGCCGTCCACGAGCATGCGGATGAGGAGGTCCACGGATTTATAGTCCAGGTTGTCCCGGTCGTAGCCCCAACTGCCGTTCAACGTCTGGCAAGCCTCCCAGGTGACGGGCACGCCGTCGAGCATCATGGGAGCGGCAGGCTGGTACTGCTCGGGCGTGACAAAGTCTCCCGGGATATCCAGCCGGTCGTTGACCACGATGCCGGGCTGCAGTTCGCGGACCATGGCCAGCAGGGCTTCCGAGTCCCAGTCCTTCCGGCCCTTGCCGCCCCAGAAATCTCCGTGGTCCGTGTAGGAGAAGTCGAAGAACAGGTAGTCGATGGTGCCGTAGTTGCTCAGGAGTTCACGCACTTGGCCGTGCAGGTATTCACGGTAGCGGGCCATGTCCCGGCCGGCGTTGAGGCGTTCGACGTCGGCAGCGTTGCGTTGCGGGTGGACGCCGTCGATGGTGAAATCCGGGTGGTGCCAGTCGATGAGCGAATGGTAGAAACCGACTTTGAGCCCCTCTGCCCGCAACGCCTCCACATAAGGTTCGATGAGGTCCCTGCCCGCGGGCGTGTTGGTCGCGTTGTAATCCGTCAGCGCCGAGTCCCAGAGGCAGAAGCCATCGTGGTGCTTGGTGGTGAGGACGACGTACTTCATACCGGCATCCCGGGCGGCCCGCGCCCACTCGCGGGGATCGTAGAGATCGGGATCGAAGCGGCGGAAGTACTGCGCATAGTCCGCCACACTGATCTCCTCACGGTTCATCACCCACTCGTGGCGCGCCGGAAGGGCGTACAGGCCCCAATGCACGAACATGCCAAAGCGCGCTTCTTCGAACCAGGGTGCGTGGTGGATCAACGGGATTCCTTCCATACGGGTCCGTCCGGGAAGCTGTATCCGGCCAGTGTTTCACGGAGCATTTGGTTGCCGGCTCCGGGCAACGACGGCGGCCAGTACGCGCCGCCGTGGACGTCCACGGGATCCACGAAATGTTCGTGCAAGTGGTCCACGAACTCGATCATCCGGTCTTCCTTGGTGCCGGACACCGCCACGAAGTCGAACATGGACAGATGCTGCACCGCTTCGCACAGGCCCACCCCGCCAGCGTGGGGACACACACGCACACCAAACTTGGCCGCGAGCAGCAGGATGGCGATGTTCTCGTTCACCCCGGCCACGCGGGCGGCGTCGATCTGCAGGACCTCCAGGGCGCCTGCTTGGAGCATCTGCTTGAAAACCATACGGTTCTGGACATGTTCCCCGGTAGCAACGGGGATCGGTGCAACGCCACGGGCAATGGCTGCGTGCCCCAGGATGTCGTCCGGGCTGGTGGGCTCCTCGATCCAGGCGATGTCATAGGGGGCCAGGTGCGCCATCCACTCGATGGCTTCCTGCACATCCCAGCGTTGGTTGGCGTCCACGGCGATCCGGATATCCGGCCCCACTGCGGCGCGGGCGGCCCGTACACGCCGGATGTCGTCCTCCAGGGAGGCCCCGACCTTCAGCTTGATCTGGGTAAATCCGTCAGCCACGGCTTCCTTGGCCAGACGCGTAAGTTTCGCCTCGCTGTAACCCAGCCAGCCCGGCGTCGTGGTGTACGCGGGGTAACCCTCGGCGCGAAGTGCGGCTTTGCGTGCTTCCCTGCCAGGTTCCGCATCACGGAGCAGCGTGAGCGCCTCATCGGGAGTAAGGGCATCCGTGAGGTACCGGAAGTCCACCAAGGCCACCAGTTCCTCCGGACTCATCCCGCTCAGCAACTCCCAGAGCGGCAGGCCGGCGCGCTTGGCTTTCAGGTCCCAGAGCGCGTTGACCACGGCGCCGATGGCCATGTGCATCACGCCCTTCTCGGGCCCGAGCCAGCGGAGTTGGGAGTCGTGGGCCAGCAGCTTCCATGTGGCACCCATGTCGCCGAGCAGTTCTTCGACGTCGCGCCCCAGAACGTGGTCCCGCAAAGCGCCGATGGCGGCGGTCTCGACGTCGTTACCGCGGCCGATGGTGAAGACGAAGCCGTGGCCTTCGTGCCTATCCCCTGCGTCGGTCCGGATGATCAGGTACGCGGCGGAGTAGTCGGGATCCGGGTTCATGGCGTCCGAACCGTCCAGTTCCAAGGACGTGGGGAAGCGGATATCGAAAGTATCCAGTGCGGTGATGCTGCTCATGGGGCTCCTGGGCGTTAAAGGACTTCACGATTTGTCATGAGCCTAAACATCGGATGTCTTAGTTGTCAACGGGTCACATTTCCGTATTATGGAGGAAAACAGCACACTAGAGCTCGGATGTTAGTCCCGAACGCACGGAGGAAGCCATGACCTTGAAATTCGCCAGGCTGGGTACGGCCGGAAACGAACAACCGGCAGTCATCGCCCAGGACGCCAGCGGCACAGAGAAGTACTACAGCCTCACGTCACTGACGCAAGACATCGACGGCGGCTTCCTCGCGGCCGACGGCATCGCCCGCACCCGCGAAGCGCTGGAATCCGGGGAACTCAAGGAAATCTCCGCAGAGGGCCAGCGCATCGGAGCGCCCGTCGCCCGGCCCGGATCCGTCATCGCGATCGGCCTCAACTACACCGCACACGCAGCCGAATCCGGAGCAACGCCGCCCGAAGTTCCGGTCGTCTTCCTCAAGCCGAGCAACACCATCGCCGGGCCGTTCGACGCAGCACCCATCCCGCCGTCGGCAGAGAAGTACGACTGGGAAGTGGAACTGGCCATCGTGATCGGCAAGGAAGCGTCATACCTTTCGTCCGCCTCAGAAGCCGAAGAACACATCGCCGGATACGCCGTAGCAAACGACCTCTCCGAGCGGGATTACCAACTCAACGGTCCGGCAGGCCAGTGGACCAAGGGCAAATCCCTGCCCGGTTCCACCCCGCTGGGGCCGTGGCTGGTACCGGCCTCCGCGGTGGACGCGGGCAACCTCAGGCTGCAGACCCTGGTCAACGGGGAAGGCCGGCAGGACTCCAGCACCTCGGACATGATCTTCGATCCCGCCACGATCGTCCACCACCTCAGCCAGTACATGGTCCTCGAGCCCGGAGATGTCATCATCACCGGGACGCCCGAAGGTGTCGCATTGTCCGGCAGGTTCCCCTTCATCCAGCCGGGTGACGTTGTGGAGCTCGAGATCGAGGGCCTTGGACGGCAGCGCCAGGAGTACTACCGCGCAACGGCCGGCGCGGCGCGTCCGGTCTCCTTCGCGAGCACCGACGCCTGAGCCGTGGCAGCCACGGTGGGTAACGAGTTTGAAGGCCTTGCGGCACTCGTCACCGGCGGTGCCTCCGGCATAGGGGCGGCCATCGCGGACCGCCTCGCTGCAGGAGGCGCCCAGGTGGCGGTCCTCGACCTCACGCCGGACGGCAGCCCGCATTTCGGCGTGGAATGCAATGTGGCCGATGACGCCTCGGTGCGTGCCGCCGTCGAACGCGTTGCGCGGCAGTTTGGGCGCCTTGACGTCGTGATCAACAACGCCGGGATCGGTGCCCAAGGCGATATCTCCGCGAACGACGACGACGAGTGGCTGCGCGTCCTGAACATCAACGTGGTGGGCATCGCGCGCGTCAGCCGGGCAGCCCTGCCCTACCTTCGGCAATCCCCTGCCGCCGCGATCGTCAACACCTGTTCGATCGCAGCGACGGCGGGGCTGCCGCAGCGTGCCCTGTATTCGGCGTCGAAGGGCGCGGTCCTTTCGCTGACGCTTGCCATGGCGGCCGACCACGTGCGCGAGGGCATCCGCGTCAATTGCGTGAACCCCGGCACCGTGGATACGCCGTGGGTCGGCCGGCTGCTGGATTCCGCCGCGGATCCTTCAGCCGAGCGCGCGGCCCTCAACGCGCGCCAGCCGCATGGCCGGATGGTGGATCCCGTGGAGGTGGCCGGCGCCGTCGCCTACCTCGCGAGCCCGCTGTCAGGTTCGACGTCGGGAACCTCGCTGGCGGTCGACGGCGGGATGCAGGGACTGCGGCTGCGTCCGGTTCAGTAGGGACTTCAGTAGAGTCCGTTGAAGATGTTCCAGCCCCATCCAACGGTCTCTACGCCTTTCCACCCGCCGCGGCCGTCGCCGTAGTACATGAGGAGATCCCCGGCGGCGTTGACGCCGTGGACATCATTGAAGCCATCACGGTTGAAATCACCGGCGCTCCCGATCATTGTCAGGGCGTTCCAGCCTTGGCCGATCTGCCGGGACGTGGTCCAGCCACCGTGGCCGTCGCCGCCATAGAAGAACAGCCGTCCGGATTTGTCCTTCGCCAAGACGTCCACATTGCCATCTCCATCCCAGTCCCCGGGTCCGATGAGCAGGTCCATGACGTCCCAACCTCGGCCGACCTTCTCCCGCGGGCTCCAACCGCCCCACCAGCTCGATGGGTAGATGAACAGGTCACCGTTGGCTTCTGTCCCGAGGAGATCGTTACGTCCATCCCCGTCCCAATCCCCGGGACCCACCACTTGGTCGATGGCATTCCAACCCCAGCCACTGGCGACTCGATACGTATGAAACCCACCGTCGCCCGTACCGTTGAACTTGTACAACGTTCCCGTGGGATCGGTGACAATGAGGTCATTGACTCCGTCACTCGCGAAGTCTCCGGCCCCCACGATCCTGTTCAGTGCATTCCAACCCGGGCCGACCTCCCTGGTCTCTTTCCAGCCCTTTGCTTCTGCCTGGCCGATGTACAGCGCGAGCGTTCCGTCGAGACGGCGACCCAGCAGTTCGAACGCACCGAGGCCGGTAAAACCGTCGGCCCTCACAGGTTGCTTGGATATGACGGGCGACTCCACAACGAACCGCGAAGGCTCACAAACCTGTGGCCCGGTAACGATCGCCGAGATCCGGCTGCCGACATCGCCTGCTTCCAACTCGTAGGTGTACGGCGAGCCATCGGGCACCTCCGGTTGCCCATCTTTGAGCCACTGGACCTGGTAGTACTGCGTGCTATCGCCGCCGCAGACCCTGAAATAGACATCGGCGTTCAAGACTCCCAGTGAGGAGCCAACTATCGGCAGGCCGACAATCCGTATATCGTCAGCATCCACCGCATGGGCTGCCGGTATCGATGCCGAGACGGCCAGCGCAGCCGCCAGCATCACCACTGCACACGACTTCAATCGCGCCATGATCACGATTTGTCTCCGCTCAGTAAAGCCCGTTGAAGATGTTCCAACCCCAGCCGACGGTTTCGACGCCCTTCCACCCGCCGCGGCCGTCGCCGTAGTACATCAGCAAATCCCCGGCAGCGTTCACACCATGGACATCATTGAACCCATCCCGGTTGAAGTCCCCGGCGCTGCCGATCATGGTCAATGCATTCCACCCCTGGCCTATTTGCCGGGGCACCTTCCAACCACCCTTGCCGGTGCCGCCATACAGGTAGAGCCGACCGGACTTGTCCTTGGCCAGGACATCCACGTTTCCGTCACTGTCCCAATCCCCGGGGGCGATCAAGGCATCCATAACATCCCAGCCCCGGCCGACTTGGACGCCGGGCTTGAGATCCCGCTCAAACCCTGATGGATACAGGTAAAGCTCACCGCTGGGCTCACTGGCGAGGAGGTCATTCAGTCCATCCCCATCGAAGTCGCCGGGGCCGATCACCCTATCGAGGGCATTCCATCCGGGCCCGAAACCATAGTCGACGTCGGGACCCTGATAGGTGTTGAAACCGCCATCCCCTGTTCCATTGAACTGGAACATCCGGCCGTCGGCGTTCGACGTCAGAAGGTCGTTGACGCCGTCGTTCCCGAAATCGCCGGCCGCAATGATTTTGGTGAAGCCGGCCCACCCCGGACCCACCTGCCGTACTTCCTTCCAGCCCTTCGTGGTGTCTTTGCCGAGGTACAGCATCAGCGTTCCATCGTGTCTCCGCGCCAGCAGTTCGAACGTGCCGCGTCCCGTGAAACCCTCTTGGCGCATGGGCTCCTTCCGGATGGCGTCAGAAGGAGGCGTTGTGAGGGTTTGACCGGCACAATTCACGGGCGATGCCGTGAGGACTGCGGAAATCCGGTGGCCGAGATCAGCAGTTTTCACCTCGTAAAGGTATTCGTTGTACGGCGGCCCAATGGGAACCGGCACACCATCCCTTAACCATTGAACGCTGTGGTTCGGCTTCCAAGAACCGCTGCAGCCTTCAAAGTACGCATGCGCAGCCTCCACCGACAACGTGGCACCAACGATTGTTTGGCCATAAATCCGAACATCGTCCGCATCGACTGCCCGGGCAGCCGGGACTACCGCCGATGCCGAAAACAGGAGCGTCAGCAGCGCAGCAGCGCTTGCCCGGCGGATGCTGCATTTCTTCCCTGCAATCACGGACACAGTTCCCCTCATTTGATGAATACGGGCCTCTTTCAGTAGAGCCCGTTGAAGATGTTCCAGCCCCAGCCGACGGTTTCAGCGCCCTTCCAGGCCCCGCGGCCATCGCCGTAGTACATCACCAGGTCACCCGCCGCGTTAACGCCGTGGACATCGTTGAACCCGTCCCGGTTGAAGTCCCCCACACTCCCGATCTTGGATAAAGCGTTCCAGCCCTGCCCGATCTGTCGGGCACTGGTCCATCCGCCATGGCCATTGCCGCCGTAGAGAAACAGCCGGCCTTCTTTGTCTTTGGCCAGGACATCGACGTTGCCATCGCCGTCGAAATCGCCCGGCGCGAAAAGGGTGTCCATGCCAGCCCAGCCTTGGCCGACTTTTACCCTGGGACTCCATGAACCTCGTCCAACTCTCGGGTAAAGGTAGAGGTCGCCGTTTGATTGGGTCGCCAGGAGGTCGTTGAGCCCATTGCCGTCAAAATCCCCGGGCCCGATGACCTTGTCCATGGTGTGCCACCCCGAGCCAACCTGGGCACGGAACTGGGTGGTGAACGCGCCATCACTGTAACCCTCGTACAGGAGAAGCGCTCCGGAGGCATCGGTTGCCAGAATGTCGTTCCGGCCGTCAACGGTGACGTCACCCGCGGCGATGATTCTGGTAAAGGACGCCCAACCCGACCCTAGGCGCAGGATCTGTTTCCAGCCTTGGACTGTGTCCTGGCCCAGGTATGACAACAAAACCCCATCGGACCGACGAGCCTCCAACTCAAAGACTCCGCGGCCAGTGAATCCCTCAGCTCTTTCGGGTTCCTTCCGGATCACCCGCGGATCGCCGACGCGAACGGGCGGACACTCCGGGACGCCGGTGAGTACCGCGGAGTACCTGCTTCCAACATCCTCAATTGTCAGTACATGGAGCGACGGGGAATACCCGGACGAGGGTTCCACCGGTTCTCCGTTCCGAAGCCATTGGACAGAGTAGTCCACCCGCTCGTTCGGATCGCAGGCGATGAAGTAGTCGTAATCGCCTGGAGTGGACAGCACGCCGCCAACGATGTTGGGGCCTTGGATGACGATTTCGTCAGCATCCACCGCCCCAGCCGGGGTCGCAAGCCCAGCCCCCACCAACAGGGCACACACCAGCCCGGCGACGCTGACTCGACCCATCGCCGTCCCAGAAAACAAGCCCACGACTTCTCCCCCACCTATGGCGCGACAAGCAGCTAAGTTGCGCTCATTGTAGGCAGGACGCACGACGGCGGGCCGAACGCGGGCGGCGACAGGCCGCCGTCGTACGCGGTTGCGTAACGCAACGGTCCCGCAACCTCCTGTTCGTGCCGTTCGCCTATGCTCAACTCCAAGGCATCAACGACGATCCACCGAGGAGACACAGCCATGACGAATTGGCGTATCAGGGACTTTCACTCGTCCGACCTGGACGGCATCCTGCACTTGTGGGAGTCGCTCAAGGCCGATGGCGTGGAGCCCGTGTACGCCTTGTCCGAGGTGTTGGCTTCCTGCGAGAAGGACCACGCGGTGGTCGCGGTCCAGGGCGACCAGGTAGTCGGCGCCGCCGTCGGACGGGCCGCGCACGACCAAGGCTGGGTGGTTTTCCTCGCCACCCTGACCGAGTTCCGGGGACGCGGGATCGGCACCTCGCTGCTGTCCGCCGTCGAAAACAGGATGGCACCGCACGGGCTGAATAAACTCTCCGCGCTCATGCCGGAAACCGAAACCCGCGTCGAAGCGTTCCTCGGCCGCGGCTTCGTGGTCAAGAAGAACCTGCGCTACTTCGAACGGACCATCCCCGTCCAACGCCAGGAGCTCGAACCCCTGAGCCTGCTCGGTGGCAGGATCCTGGCCCGCGACCTCTGGGAAAACGTCGCCGGCATGAAACGCGAAAAGGAACTCCTGGAACGGCGCCTCGTCCTGCCCCTGGCCGAAGCCGACCTCGCCGACGAATACGGCGTGGTCCCACCCCGGGCCGTGGTCCTGTTCGGCCCTCCGGGCACCGGCAAAACCACGTTCGCCAAAGCCATCGCCTCCCGCTTGGAATGGCCGTTCGTGGAAGTCTTCCCCTCCCGGCTGGCCTCCGACCCCAAAGGCCTGGCCGGCGCCCTGCGCGAAACGTTCCTGGAAATCGCAGAGCTCGAACACGCCGTCGTGTTCATCGACGAGGTGGAAGAAATCGCCTCCCAACGCGCCGGCGACCCACCCTCTCCCCTGCAGGGCGTCACCAACGAACTCCTCAAAATCATCCCGGCCTTCCGCGAACAGCCCGGGCGTTTGCTGGTGTGCGCCACCAACTTCATCCGAGCCCTGGACACCGCGTTCCTGCGCCACGGCCGCTTCGACTACGTCATCCCCATTGGCCTGCCGGACGTCCACGCCCGCGAAGCCATGTGGCAACGCTTCATCCCCGCCACGGTGGTGGACAACGTGGACATACCCTTGCTGGTGGACCGCACGGAGGGCTTCTCGCCTGCGGACATCGAGTTCGCCGCGCGCAGCGCCTCCCAGCGGGCCCTGGAAAAAGCCGTGTACGACGACGGCGCTGCCGCCGGCTCCGTTTCGAACGGCGCCAACGGCCGGAAGGGCCCCGTCACCCAGGACTACCTCGACGCCATCGCCGATACGCGCACCACTGTCAGCGACGAGGTGTACCAGGAGTTCCTCGAAGACATCGACGTCCTCGGGCGGGTGTAGGGGCTGTGCCACGGCGGTAATCTTTGAGCTATGTCCACGAACCCCCTTCGCCATGCCCTGGCTCGGATGGGCGGGCGCGATCCGCATGAAAAGCATCGCACCGCCACGCCCCTGGAACTGTTCTTCGACCTGACGTTCGTGATCGCCTTCAGCGTGGCCGCCAACCAATTGGCCCACAACGTTGCCGATGCGCATTTCGGGGCCGGCCTGCTGGGTTTCTGCTACGCCATGTTCGCCGTGATCTGGGCGTGGGTGAACTTCACGTGGTTCGCCAGTGCCTACGACACCGACGATTGGGTGTTCAGGGTGGTCACCATGATCCAGATGATCGGCGTGCTCATCCTGGCCATGGGTATCGAGCCGATGTTCCATTCGCTCCTTGAGGGCGACCACGTGAACAACGTGGCGATCCTCATCGGATACATCGTGATGCGGCTGGCCTTGGTGTTCCAATGGCTCCGAGCAGCCAAGCAGGATCCCGAACGCCGCGAGACCTGCTTGCGCTACGCCAAATACCTTGCGCTGGTGCAACTTGGCTGGGTCGCGGCGCTCGTGATCGAGACCGACGTTCTCACCACGTTCCTCCTGGCCGCGCCCCTCTTCATCCTGGAGATGTCCGTACCGGGCCTCGCCGAGCGAAAGATGCGCACGCCTTGGCACGCGCACCACATTGCCGAACGCTATGGTTTGCTGGCCATCATTGCCCTGGGCGAGTGCCTCATCGGCGCCATCGAAACCCTGCGCGCGATCGTCGCCCTGCACGGCTGGTCCCTGGAGGCAGCTGTGGTGGGAATCGGCGGAACGGGCCTGGCCTTCGGAATGTGGTGGATCTACTTCATCCTTCCTTCCGGCAAGTCGCTGCATCTCCAGCGGCACCGCTCGTTCCTCTTTGGCTACGGCCACATGATCGTCTTCGCAGCGATCGCGGCCACGGGCGCAGGACTCCACGTTGCCGCCTACTTCATCGACCAGCAAGCCCACATCAGTGCGGCTGCGGCCGTCGCCTGGATCGCCGTGCCGGTGGCGATCTTCAAAGTCTCACTGACATCGATCTACACGGCCATGCTCGGAGTGGACAAGCACGTGCTGTGGAGTACCGCCATGGTGGTGGCCGTACTCGCCGGAAGCGTTGGCCTGGCCGCCGCGGGAGCTTCGGTTCCCGTGTGCATGCTGGTCATGGTCGCGGCCTTGGGCGCCTCGATCGCCCTCGACGAACGCTCGGGCCACAAAGGCCGGGCTGCTGCACTCCGACGTTTGGAGGCGGCGGCCGGCTAGCAAACACCGCGTTGCGTGGCCCGCTTTGCGCCCTACGACACGTCCAAAGCACGCAAAGCGGGCCTCGGAGGGGAGGGTGCAACCGGTACGAACGTGCCGGTTTCGCCCTTCAGCCCTTGAAAGACCCCCTTCAGAAGAGGAAACTGGGCCAATCGGTACGAACGTGCCGAATCCGCCGATCTGAGGAGCCACCATGGCAGGCAACCCGTTCAACACCTCCCTCGGCTCGGAAGTGCGGGCACGAAGAACCTCATTCGGGCTCAGCCAACAGGACCTGGCCGACCTTTCGGGCGTGTCCGAGCGGTTCGTGCGCTTCGTGGAAAACGGCAAGCCAACCATTCAGCTCGAACCCCTCCTGGCTGTCCTCACCACTCTCGGCCTTGAACTCACGGTGGTACAGGCAGCCAGTCCAGCGGCGGCAACGCCATGACCTTCCACAGGATTGCCGACGTCTACAAGCAGGGCGTCCGCGCAGCCCGTCTTGAGCGCCATCAAGGCGGGACCAAGTTCAGTTACCTGACGAGCTATCTGGACAAAGCGCTTCCCGCTGTTGCCACCACGCTCCCCCTGAGCCCAGAGCCGGTGTTCACACCTAGCGGCGCAGTCCCTCCCTATTTCACCGGGCTCCTTCCGGAAGGCCGCCGGCTCAACGCCCTCAGACGCCACGTCAAGGCGAGCGCCGACGACGAACTTGGCCTGCTTATGGCGGCAGGCGGTGACGCCGTGGGCGATGTCCAGACGGTTCCGCACGGCGAGGCGCCAACGGAAGGAGGCTCCGCCGTCGTGCTTGATCCCAAGCTGCCGCTCGACTTCGATGCCCTGCTGGGCGACCCCGGACTGATCGATCCCGTCGCCTTAGCGGGTGTGCAGGACAAGTTGTCCGCCGGGATGATCTCCCTGCCCGTGGCACAGGCGGGGAAGCGGTACATCTTGAAGCTCAACGCGCCTGAGTTCCCTTGGGTGGTGGAGAACGAGTTCCTGATGTTCCGTTATGCGCGCCGGCTGCGGATTCCGGTGAGCAACGTTCAGTTGGCGCACGACGTCGGCGGGCGGGCCGGGTTGTTGGTGGAGCGTTTTGATCGGATCACCGCAGCCGACGGGTCACCGCGGCGGCTGGCCGTCGAAGACGGGGCGCAGATCCTGGGCCTGTATCCGGCCGACAAGTACAGCATTCCGTTCAGCGAAGTGTGCGCAGCCTTGGCCTCGCATTGCCCTGCGCCGCTTCCAGCAGTGCGGAACCTGGTGATCCAACTGGCCTTCGCGTGGCTGACAGGGAATGGCGATCTTCACGCCAAGAACGTGTCAATCGTCGAATCCCCCGGAGTCCTGGGAGGCCGCGAGTTCACAGTCGCTCCGGTGTACGACATCCCCTCCACAGTTGTGTACGGGGATAAGACGCTGGCCTTGGCCATCGGGGGCAAGAAGACGGGAATTTCGCGCAGGCACTTCCTCGACTGGGCCGCGAAGCTCGGCCTCACGGACCGGGCTGCGCAGCATGCTCTGGAGACTGCACTCAAAGCAAGCGGCCCTTTGATCGGGGACCTCGATGCCGGCGCCTCACCATTCGGCACGATGCAGACCCGGGACTGGGTCAAGGAACTGAAGCATCGTCGCCGCCTCATGGAGGGGTAAGTATTAGTCCTGGACTGCCCGGGCGGCGATGGCCACGGTGAGGGCACGGGGCAGGCGCTGGGCAAACCCTGCGGCAACCCGGTTGGCCCAGCCTGAAACGACGCTGGCAGGAGTGGCTTTGCCACCCAATGCCTTGAGCGCGGTTTCAACGACCTGCTCCGAAGTCTGCATGGCGCCGACAGCTGCGGACTCGCTACCCAGTACTTCGAAGAATTCCGTGCGGGTAGCGCCCGGGCAAAGGGCAAGGACGCGGAGGCCGGATCCCTTGGTTTCGTGGGCCACCGCTTCGGTGAAGCTCAGGACGAAAGCCTTGGTGGCTCCGTAAACAGCCATGCCGGGAATTGGCTGGAAGGCGGCCGTGCTGGCAACGTTGACCAGCGCACCCTTCCCGGACGCGAGCAGCTCCGGAAGGAATGCCCTGGTGATATCCACCAAGGCGGCCACGTTGAGGGAGATTTCAGAGGCGATGACGTCAGGGTCTTCGTCAACGAGCGGCCCCCGGGTTCCGAAGCCTGCATTGTTGATCAGTGTGTCCACGGCGATCCCGCGTGCGGAGAGCTCCGCCGCGAGCTCGCGTCCGGCGCCCGGATGTCCGAGGTCCATCGGCAGGACCGTGACCGTAATGCCGTGCTTGGCGAGAAGGTCCGCGGCCAATTCTTCAAGGCGGTCCGCGCGGCGCGCTACGAGGACGAGGTTGGCTCCGCGGGCAGCGAACTTTGCAGCGAATTCGGCGCCGAGACCGGAGCTCGCGCCGGTGATCAGCGCGGTGGTGCCGGTGTAGATCATGGTCATGGCAGGTCCATCCTTTGTGAGGCTCGATCGAGCCCTTAGGCCGATCAAAAGTAGTCAATGCCAACATCGTAGGCAGTGCCTACATTGTTGTCAATGGCTACTTTGTGGATAAACTGGGTGAATGACCGAGCAGCCCTACCACCACGGCAAACTTCGCGAAGCGCTCTTGGAACGCGCCATGGAGACCTTGGAAAGCTCCGGGGTTGAAGGGCTCTCACTCCGGCAACTGGCCCGCGATGTGAACGTCAGTCACGCTGCACCTGCCAAACACTTCCGGGATAAGCAGGCCTTGATCGACGCATTGGCCAAAGCAGGCTTCGAAACCATGAACCAACAGCTCCTGGCAGCATCCCAATCCGGCCCGGAACTCCAGCACCGGCTGGTCGGTGTCGCCAGGGCCTACGTGGACTTCGCCTTGGCCCGCCCCGCCCTGCTAACCGTGATGTACTCCACCAAGCACGATTCCGATTCCAGCGACGAACTCCGGGCCATCGGCGAGCGCGGCCTGCACATAGCCCTGGAACTCATCAAGGAAGGGCAAGAGTCGGGAGCCTTGGCCGAAGGGAGTCCCGAAACCCTGGCCATGGTCTGCTTCGCAAGCCTTCATGGCGCCGCCATGTTGGCAGCAGGCAAGCACCTGGAAGACACCTCCACAGAGGCCCTGGTCATTGCCACCACCGACACCCTCTGGGCCGGCATGACGGCCGGAGTCCCGGCGGCACAAGCAGCCGGCTAGCTATTCCGTGGTTCGTTGCGGGGCCTATTCTGCGTGCTTCGCATCCACTTTGGGGCGCAGAGTGGGCCCCGCAACGCACTGCCGAACGCTGCACGTCGCAGCGCGTGATTACCTCGCTGTGACCGCCTGGTCCGAGGGCCTCCCCGCCTTCGGCGTTTTCCACACCCACGGTTCCCTGGGAAGACGTTCCGGGCGGAAGGCCTCCACGGCGGATTCAAGGCTTCCGGCGCGCATTCCCAGCGACCCGAGAATCATGTCCCGTACGGTCTCAGCGGAAATTCCGACGGCGGCCAGGTCGCCCAGCGTGACGGCGCCGTCGCGCTTTGCCAGCCGCGCGCCGTCGTGATTCACCACCAACGGAACATGCGCATACTCCGGGACCGGCAGCCCCAGCAAAGTTGCCAAATAAGCTTGCCGCGGGGTGGACGGGAGGAGGTCGTCCCCGCGCACCACCTGGTCGACCCCCTGGGCTGCGTCGTCCACCACCACGGCAAGGTTGTAGGCCGTCACGCCGTCATTGCGGCGCAGCACGAAGTCATCCACCACCCCGGTAAAGGAGCCGTGCAACCGGTCCTCTACAGCGCACTCGGCGACGTCGGCGCGGAGGCGGACCGCGGCCGGCCGGGAGGCGCGGCGAATCTCCCGTTCAGCGTGGGACAGGTTCCTGCACGTCCCCGGATACGCCCCCTGCGGAGCATGTGGCGCGGAGGGAGCCTCCTGGACCTCGCGCCGGGTGCAGAAACATTCGTACGTGCGGCCCTCGATGGTCAGTCGGTCTATCGCCTCGCTATACAGCTGGACCCTTTCGGTCTGGCGAACGACGGCGGCATCCCAGGTCACGCCCACGGCCCGCAGATCGCGGAGCTGCTCCGCCTCGGCACCGGACCTGGCGCGATCAAGGTCTTCGACGCGCAACAGGAAAGCCCTCCCGGTGGACCGCGCGAAGAGCCAGGCAAGGATCGCTGTCCGCAGGTTGCCTACGTGGAGTTCGCCAGAGGGGCTGGGGGCGAATCGTCCTGCGGAAGTCATGGTCCAAGCCTATGCGGACCTCCGGATTGCCGGGGCAACACAAAGAGCCCCTCAGCTACCGCAACGATCCGGTGGCTCAGGGGCTCTTAGTGTGTTGCCCGCAGGGCGGGCGAGTGCGGAATGACAATGCGTGAACAAGAGTCAATCAGCGGCGGCTTCCTTGCGGGAAGCGTGTGCGGGAGGTCGGGTGGTGTTCCGAAGGCCCGGTGCCTGCAGGATCCGGCGGTGGCCTCGTCCTGCTTCGTTGCCACTATTTCAGCAGCGGGCATACAGTTGGTGCAACAGACTTGGGCTCAATTGGTCGATCTGACCAGTCTGAGCACGAATCATCGGCAGGAAGTAGTCACATTGCAGGAACTTGACGCAACCGATCGTCGGATCATGGCCGCCTTGGACGAGGATCCGAGGGTTCCCATCATGGTCTTGGCGCAGAAGCTTCACCTTGCCCGCGGGACCGTTCAGTCCCGATTGGAACGCATGACGGCATCCGGCGCCCTTCGGGCGAACAGCAGCCGTGTTTTGCCCACGGCGCTGGGCCGCGGCGTAGCTGCAGCAGTCAGCGCCGAACTGGACCAGAGCCACCTCAATGAGGCCATCGCCGCACTCAGGGAGATCCCCGAAGTCCTCGAATGCCATGCACCCGCCGGCGATACGGACCTGATTATCCGCGTGGTGGCCAGGAGCCCGGACGATCTGTACCGGGTTTCGGAGGAGATTCGGCTCTGCCCGGGAATCGTCAGGACATCCACCAGCATGTTCCTCCGGGAGGTCATCCCCTACAGGACCACGGGGCTGTTGAGGGAAGGTGCGGATTAGCCGCGCACGTTACGCACATAGGGCAGAGGTCCCCATGGGCGGCTCGGAAGCGCCCGCCTAGGATGGGTGCATCGGACAATCCTTGGGGGAAGCATGGCGGGCAATTTCTACGGCGCAGACATCGCCCAACTGCGGCAACTGGCCCAGGATCTTGCCCGCAGCGCCGATCGGCTCACCCAGTTGGGACAACAGCTCAGCGGATCAATCGCCGGCAGCCCCTGGCGGGGAGCCGACGCCGACCGGTTCCGTCATGACTGGAACGGCTCCCACATACGGGCCCTGCAGCACGCGGCGTCCGGAATTCTCACGGCGTCGCAGAGCCTCCGCAAGAACGCACAGGAGCAGGAAACCGCGAGCAACTCCGGCGGCCCGGGCGGCCCCATCGGCGCGGGGGCTCCCGGTGGCGGAAGCGACCAGGACCTGACCAACCTCCTCAACGGCCTGACTCCGGACGAGCGCGCAGCCTACCTGCAGAGCGCAGAGTTCAAGCAATGGGCCCTGGAGCATCCCGAGGAAGCCAAGGCCGCCATGGACGCCGCGGCTGATTCCGGGCTCATCGAGAAGAAGTCGCCGGAGTATGCCCAGTTCCTTAGCGACTATTGGAACCAGCAGGCCATGCGCCAGATGGGCATCGACCCTTCTACGTGGGACACCAGCAAAGGCACCGAGTACAACTGGGAAACCATCAAGAAGGTCTACGACTTCTACGGCCAAGCGTTCCTGTCCAACCCGGACCTGCAGTGGGCAGGGATGGCCAACATGATCGGACCATCCTTTGCCGGCGGGTTCCGCGACATGGCCATGTTGCGGGATCTGGCCCGGCAGATCGCCGACAACCCGGCCTCGGACATCCCCATCCCCGTGTTGGACCAGATCGAACAACTGGCCCACATGACGGACGACGAGATCAAGTTCTACGAGACCTCAATGCTGGACATGAACAAGGAGATCTTCCTTGATCAGGCCCGGCAACACCAGGCTTACATGCACGGCGGGATCGACCAGATCAACAGGCTGCGGGACTCCGGCGCGGTCGACCCCGATACCGCCAAGGCATGGGCCCAGATCGATTCCGGTGACCCCGCCCAAATCAAGGAAGGCAACACGGCCCTGCTCTACCGCGAGCAGAACGAAATCATTGCCGACGACTACACGAATATGCGGAACCACCCTGGCGGCGAAGCCGTCACGTACATGGTCACTTTGGCGGGCGAACCCTCCATCCCCGGCGCCAAGAGCTACCCCGAAGTCTTTCCATACAAGTTCAGCGTGGAGAGCCCCGGTCCGGAGAACGTTCCTTTCACCAATTGGGACAATCCAACGCAGTTCCGCACGGACTTCACCACCGGTTTCCCGGACGGGAACATTGCGGATGCCGACCAGCGGTGGGCGCTCATCAAGCAGGACACCCTGCCCGCCTACCAGAATCTCCTGGCCAACGACCCCCAAGGAGCCCGGGACATCGTGGGCTCGGACTTCAACCAGAGGGTTGAGCAGTACCGGCCCACCAACAACATCCCGGGCATTATGGACCGCTTCCTCGATGGCTTCGACGCCGAGGTGCATCAATGAACCGGCGTACACCAATAAAAGGGCACCAGCCACCCAAGCTGGCAGCCCTCGTCGCAGTCATCCTGGCAATCTTGGCCATCAGCGGATGCCGGATAACCCCCACGCCATCCTCAACCACTTCCCAAGGGAGCACCGTGATCACTTCGGAATTCTCCACGCTGGATGCAGCCGGCGTGGAACAGATCAAAACCGACGGGCGGGCCCGCCTGGACATGAGCAGCGGCTCCCTCCAAAAGTCCGCCGTGCGGGTGGCCGACAGCAGCTATGGCCCGGAAATCAACACCCAGGGTTCCGGGAAGGTCCAGCTCAGCATCGTCGGACCCAGCGGAGAGGTCACCGGCCAGACGGACCGGATCCGGTTCAAGACCACGGATGCCCGCGCAGACTTCACCGAGGTGACCTACTTCCTCACGGCCGAATCCGCCGAGGACCTTTTCGCCCAGATCAGGGAGGGCGTGGAGAAGTACGGCATCGACGCAGCGGATGCGGAACGATGGATCAGCTCAGCCGGCAAGGACTCCACCGGCACCAGCGATTACTCCCTGACCTCCGGCACCAGCACAGGGCTAAGCGTGAACTACGACATCCGCTTCGACGCCTCCAAGGACACCCAGGTCATCATTGTGCATGTGAGTCCCACCGCCTGATCCGGGCCTCACGTCCCGGGACAGGATCTAGACCGGCGGGCCGACGTTCGTCTTCAGGTTCTTCATCACCAATGTGGAGGTCAGGCGCTCCACGGCGGGCAACGCAGCGAGCTCGTCGTCATAAAAGCGTTGATAGGCCGGCAGGTCGGCCGCAATGACCTTGAGCAAATAATCCGGCGAGCCGAAAAGCCGTTGGGCCTCCACGATGTTGCTGCTTGCCGTCACCCTGGCCTCGAAGGCTGCCATCGTGGCGCGATCCGCGCGCTGCAGGGTGACGAACACAATCGCTTCGAAACCGAGCCCGACGGCGGCCGGATCGATGTCCGCGCGGTACCCCCGGATCACCCCGGACTGCTCAAGGTCGCGGAGCCTTCGATGGCACGGAGCCACGGTGAGTCCCACCTTGGAAGCCAGCGCCGTGGCAGTGATTCGGCCGTCCTCCTTGAGGTGCCGCAAAATACTTCTGTCTATTCCGTCGATCACGCAAGAATCTTACCGACATGACGCGGTTCTGAGCGAAATTAGCGAACACTTCTCGATCGATTTTCCCTAGAGTTTTCCTACCCGCCAACCCCGGAAGGAAAACCCGTGAATCCGCAGCTCTTCTCCGCCTTTCTGCTTGTGTCGGTCAGCTTGGCCTGCACCCCTGGCGTCGATTGGGCGTACTCGATTTCCGCGGGCCTTCGCCAGCGCAGCTTCATACCTGCCGTGGCCGGGCTATGCAGCGGCTACGTGATCCATACGCTGCTGATGGCCGCGGGACTCGCGGCCCTCCTCGCCGGAGTTCCCGGCCTTCTCGGTTGGCTCACGATCGCCGGCGCCGCCTACCTGCTCTGGCTCGGCGTCGGAACCATCCGCTCATGGCGGGGTGCGAGCTTCAGCGCGGAAGCCGGCGTCGTGCATTCGGGAACGCAACTCCGCACGTTCCTGACGGGGATGGGAACCAGCGGCATCAACCCGAAAGGGCTTCTGTTCTTTGTGGCGCTGGTCCCCCAGTTCGTCAGCCCGGAGGCCGCCCTGCCGGTGCCGGTACAGTCCGGATTGCTGGGACTGACCTTCGTGGTGCTGGCCGGGCTCGTGTACACGGTGGTGGCATTGACGTCGCGGCGACTGCTGGCTTCGCGGCCCGGCGCGGCACGGGCGGTCACGCTGGCCAGCGGGATCATCATGGTGGGGCTGGGTACGGTGCTGCTTTCGGAGCAGGTCCTGCCGCTCCTTACCTGAGAAATCAGGAAGCCAGGAGCTCGTCCAGCCGCTCGTAGCCTTCCACCACGCCGTAATTCATGCCCGTAGCCAAGGCCATGTCGCGGGCCTCCACGGAAGGGTAGACCTCATGGACCACGATCTTGGTCCGGCCGTCGGTTTCCTCGAAGGTTGTGGTGCTGATGCCCACTTGGTCCGGAGCGCCGTCGAACTCAAAGGTCATGATGATCAGCGCTTCGGGGTCAACCTTGTGGAACACCCCGCGGAAGCCGAACATGGCATTGGCGTCGCCGCTTTCGTAGTGCCAGCTGCCGCCGGTTGTCGCGTTGTATTCAGTGACGTTCAGCTTGGCGGTGCGCGGGCCCAGCCATTTGGCCAGGAGGTCCGGATCCACGTGCGCCTTGAAGACGGCGCTCACCGGCGCGTCGAATTCACGGATGGTGTCCACGAACGGGACGCGGTCATCGGCCGTGATGGTTGTTGGATTGCTCATGTCAGTTCTTCTTTCCATTACCTGCGGTCCCTGTGGGGCCAGTGTTTTTGGCGGGGTCGGCCAGGAGGTCGTCGAGCAAACGGAAGCGCTGCTCGGCGATCAACCTGTATCGGTCTATCCAGGCGGTCAGCTGTTCGAGGGCTGCTGCGTCCAGATGGACCGGCCTTCGTTGGGCGTCACGGGAGCGGGTCACCAGTCCGGCGTGCTCCAGGACCTGGATATGTTTGGAAACTGCCTGCTTGCTGATTGCGAATGGCTCGGCCAGGTCATTGACGGTGGCATCGCCGCGCGAGAGCCGGGCCACGATGTCCCGCCGGACGGGATCAGCCAGCGCCATGAACGCTTTGTCCAGAGCTTCGTGATCCATGAGCCTAACTGCCTTTCGTAATCAACCAAATGCTTTATCAACCACTTGGTTGATTACAAGGTTACGCCCGGATTCGGCCGAGCACAATGGGTCTATTCGCCGCCAAGTTGCCTGAAGTCGTTCTCCCACAAGCGGCGCATCTCAGCGTCCTTGCGGATCACTTCCAGCGTCTCCAACTCGGCCGGCGGAGCAGGCCGGCGGGATCTCGGAGTGAGGGACATCCGGCCCTGGTCCAAGGCGAGCAGCGCGCGGTCCGTCAGTGCATCCTGGCGCAGCGAAAGGCTGGTCTTCTTCCGCCTCAGGACCTCCTTCAGGGCCGACTGCGCCGAATCAAAGTCCCCACGGGCGCGTTGCGAGCGGGCCCGGATGAGCAGCAACGCAGCGGACAAGTCATCCGTGTTCAGCAAGCCGTTGGTCCAGATCACCACGTCCCGGTGCCGTTCCAGCGCGAATGCGGAAGTGCACCTGGCCAAGGCAGAAGGCAACGACGGCGGCAAACCCACCACCGCTTCCAGCGCAGCCTCCATCATTCCCATTTCCCGCAGTGAATGGGACAACGCCAGGAACACGGATTCCTCGCTGAACAAAACCGGTACCTCGACGCGTTCGGCGACCTCAACCCGGGTGACCACCTGCCCAAGGAACTGGGCCGAGAACTGGCTGGCGTCGTCGTCGATCCTCGTAGCCAAGCCGCGCTGCAGGAGTTCCGACGCGCGCAAGTGGCCGCCGTGTTTGTATACGAGCAGGCCCGCCATCACATAACAAAGCCCGGCCCAGCCCGGAAATTCGCGGGCCAGGGCCAGAAGGCGCTCGGGCTCCGTCGACGTAAAAACGGCGTCGTGCATGGCCCTCGCCTGCCTGCTGGACAGGAATTTCAGGCGCGGAACGTCGCCGGCAACGGAAAGCCGGGCAGCGCCGCGACCACCCAGGACTCCCGAAACGGCACCGCCCAAACCGTCCGTGAGCCCTTTCACCGGAGTGCGGATCCGCCCCTCCCTGAACGGCGTCAGGTCACGGGAATCGTGAAAGATCGAGGTGAATCCGCCGCTCGGACCGTGAGTCATGAACCCATGCTATCGGGCGCTGAACTGGCCGTATCCCCTGCTATCGGGGGCATTTCAGGAGTATTATGGCGGCGTCGGCAAGGTTTTCCGACACCCCTTGCCGCGGGCCGGTTCTCCATGAGAAGAGCCGGAAAACAGCGTGAAAGGGAGGACTTAATGACCACCGCTTCGCACCCAGCACACCACCATGCGATGGGTTTAACGCTCCATAACACAGCCATGGGAGTTGGCATTGTGTTTCTGCTGGTCGGTGTCCTGGGCTTCATCCCGGGTATCACCACCAATTACGGCGCCATGACCTTCGCAGGACATGATTCCGGCGCCATGTTGCTTGGAGTTTTCCAAGTGTCCATACTCCACAACATTGTCCATTTGCTGTTTGGCGCGGCCGGTCTGGCCATGGCAAGGACGGGCCGCATGGCCCGCCTGTTCCTCCTGGGTGGCGGTGCCGTTTACTTGGTCCTCTGGATCTACGGCCTGGTCATCAACCAGGAAACCGGCGCCAACTTCATCCCGTTCAACACCGCTGACAACTGGCTGCACTTCATTCTTGGCGTGGCCATGATCGGCTTGGGCGTTTGGCTGGGCAGGGACGCAATGGACGAGACGACGTCGCGCAAGGCAACCATGTAGGCCCCTTGACGCACGTCCCGTATTAACAACGACGGCGGCCGCTCCCCTTGCGGGGACGGCCGCCGCTTTGTTGCCCGCGAGTTGGCAGTTAATGACAGTGTTCGCGTGGCGGATTGTCATCTAATGCCATCTCGGCGTCATTATGAGGCCCGCTTCTACGGCCCGGCGGGCGCGGGGCTCACATCAGTGAAGATGTTCCCGGTGGAGTAGCTGTCCAACCGCCACGGATTCGAGTTATTGCGGACACTCTGGAACGTCACACCGTCAAACACGGAGCCCGTCAGGCCCTTGATGTTGGTGGGATTGACGTTCCTGAAGGCGACGTCCTGAAAGGTAAACGCGCTCAGCGTCGCCGTGCCTTCACCCAAGGACGGGCCGGCTTGGATGTCGATCACAGGCTTGCTGTCCGAAACGGCCATTCCACAGGTGGGCGAGTTGTTGCCGTCCACGGATACGTTCCGGACAGTTACGTTCTTGAATGTGGCAGAGTCAGCGGCCACATACCCTGACGGCGATTGGTTGTAGCTGAGCGACATGATGAACGCACTGCTCCCCATGCACGCCATTGCCGTATCCCGGAACAGGAAGTCCCGCCCACCGCCGGACATGTCGGAAGTGCTCTTCATCCGGAGGCCGCCGGTCTCCACTTTGTACATCACGTTGTCCTCCGCGAGCACGCGCTGAACCCAGGCCGCCGTATTGGAACCCACCGCTACGCCGCCGTGGCCCATTCGCATGTAGTTATTGAAGATCCATACGTCCTGGCTCGGGCGCCCTTGGGCTCCGTACTTGCCCTGGCCCGCCGCAAAGTTGACCTGGTCATCTCCGGTGTCGAAGAAATTGTTCAGCACCATGCCATTGCCGGTCCCGCCGAATTCCAGACCGTCACCGTTGTTGGTGTTGTACGTGGTGTGCCGCATGGCGTTCACGGTGGTGTTTTCGCTGTCGAGGATCATCACGCCGTGGAAAGCCGGATTGTCTGCTGTAATACCCTCCAGGTACAGGTTCTCGACACCCATGAAGGTCATAAGGCTTGAACGGTACTGCCCATAGAACACGGAATCGTCCGGCGATTCAGGCGGATTGATCGCACCGGTGAGGGACTCAGGATGTTCCTTGGCGTTGCGGAACTGGGCAGCAGCCAGCACGCCGTCGTCGAGGACCTTTCCGGCGGAACTGGCCACGTACTGCGGAAGTGCATTGCCTGCCTCGTCGGTGATGGAACCCTCGGCCGTCCGTTTCCACCCGTTGCCATCCACCACGCCCTGGCCAGTGATGCGGACATTCTTGGCGACGGATCCCGGCTCTCGCCCGTCGGCACTCCGGCCGTTGTCTCCCGGGAGGACGTTAATGAGCGACGGCGGCCTCCGGTAGTTGCGGTATTCGGCCTCGCCGGGCAGCGGGTCAGGAACCGGATACAGGTAGTAGCCCTTGTCCAAGGGGTAGTCCGCGGGGTCATCGGACCCGAGCAGCCGGGCACCATCTTCGAACTCCAATGTCATGTCCGAGTGCAGGAAGATGGCACCGGTCTTGAAGGTACCGGCCGGGACCACTACGGTGCAGCCCGGCGTGCGGCACGTATCGATGGCTTTCTGGATTGCCTTCGTGTTCAGCGTTTGTCCGTCACCCACCGCCTTGTACGCAGGCTGCGTGATGGTGACCCGGTGTCGCTCCGGGGCGGTGGTCACGGTGATCGGGCCAGTCGCGGGGGACTCCGTTCCGTCCGCCCGGATCGCGGCGACAGTGAACTCGTAGGAGGTCTTTGGAGCCAAGCCTGTCACCGTGAAGTTGTGGGCCACCGTCCTCACATGGAAGCCATCCTTGTCGGCGGCCCGGAAAGCATCCACGTACTCCTGGGCCGGAGAGTGGGCCTTGGCATTCTCCTCCGCCGTACCCACGGGCTGCCCGTTCATGTAGACGCGGTAATCCACCACGTCGTCATAGCTGCCTGGTTTGTTCCAGACGAGGAGTGTCTTGTCCTCCTCCGTGGCTTGGGCCGGAACGCAGAGGTTCTGCGGGGCGCTGCCCGTGCCAGCCGTGAGCTGAACGCTGCTGCTGGAGCAGGCCGGACTGTCGGACGCGCCTGGTTTATTGACCGGCGCGGTGAGTGCCGGCGCCGCGGTTCCCGGGGTGGCCGTTGCCAGAGATGCCAGCCCAAGCGTCGCGACCAAGGCCGCGGCACCCACTCCTCGCCGTCGTTGTCTCCTACGTGTTTTCTGCATGGATAATCCTTCCCGGGCACAACGATGTGACCCAGTCCTGGAGCGCACACGGCACTCCGGCAATGGACAAACAGGGGTAAGAAAACGTTTTCTCAGAACACCCTAGGAAGGAAGCTGGGTCAGGTCAAGCCCATCATTCACCGCGAGTTGGCAGTTGATGACAATGCTGCGGCGCGGGATTGTCATCAATTGCCAACTCGCGGGGGTTTGTAGAGCCGCTAGGCAGGAGGGCGCCCGCCCAAGCGCGTGGTGACCTTGTCGGCGGCGGCGGCACACGCTTCGCCGAGGCTGGCCAGCGTGTCTTGGGAGACCCGGAACTTGGGGGCAGGAATGAGGACCGCGGCCACAATGTCCCCGCGGTGGTCGTAAACCGGCGAGGCAACCCCGACCTCCTCGATGGAGGTCTCCCCGAAGTTGACAGCCCAGCCACGGGCCGCCGTTTCCTCGAGCCGGACGAGGTAGGCCTCAACCGTTGCTTCGTCCAGGCCGGGCAGGGTGATCGCACCGCTGCGGAGCAAATTGCGGACCCTCTCGGCGTCCTCCGCGGCGAGGAAAACCTGGACGGACGAGCTCAGGGCCTCGCTGTACCGGGCCCCCAACGGAGCAAGGTGCTTGACTTGGTGCCGGCTCGGAATCTGCTCCACGCACATGGATTCGGTGCCGTTCCAGACCATGAGTGCGCTGGTCTCCCCTGTGCGCTCGGTCAACTCGCGCAATACAGGATAGGCCACGCGACGCTCTTCGAGTTCCGCCAGGAGAGGGCCAGCCATGGCGATCATCCCCAGCCCCAAGCGGAACCTGCGGGAATCGACGTCGCGCTCCACCAAACCTTCCTGCTCCAAGGTGGCGAGGATGCGCGAGACGGTGCTCTTGTGCATGCCAATGCGGCCTGCTATTTCGGTGACCCCGAGCAGAGGTTCTTCGGCGCTGAAGCTCTTCAGCACCGCGATGGCGTTGACCAGGACCGAGGCACCTTTTCCGTCGCCGTTGGCTGGAGCGTCGTTGGATTCCGAGGGAGTCATGGGTTTCACTATATTTCCCTGCCTGGGCCCTGACGTGCACACCCAGGGCCGGACCAGCCGGCGGACACCGTGCACCGTGTCCACCGGCCTGTCACGCTAGGCTCCGATGATGTTGTATTCGGGACCGAACGGGAACTTCGTGATGTTCTCCGCACCGTCCTCGCCGACCACCAGGATGTCGTGCTCGCGGTAGCCACCGGCACCCGGCTGCCCGTCCAGGACCGTGATCATCGGTTCCATGGACACCACCATGCCCGGCTCCAGCACGGTATCGATGTCCTCGCGCAGCTCCAGTCCGGCTTCGCGGCCGTAGTAGTGGCTGAGCACGCCGAACGAGTGGCCGTAGCCGAAGGTCCGGTTCGCCAGGAGGCCGTGGCTGACGTAGATCTCATTAAGCTCGGCGGCAATGTCCTTACAGACGGCACCGGGTTTGATGAGTTCCAGGCCGCGCTTGTGCACCGCGACGTTGATGTTCCACAGTTCCAGGGAACGGGCATCGGGTTCGCCGTAGAACAGCGTGCGTTCCAGGGCCGTGTAGTAGCCGCTTGTCATAGGGAAGCAATTCAGGGACAGGATGTCGTGTTCCTGGATCTTCCGGGTGGTTGCCCAGTTGTGTGCGCCGTCCGTGTTGATGCCGGACTGGAACCACACCCAGGTGTCACGGATCTCCGAGTCCGGGAACGTCCGTGCGATCTCGTGGACCATGGCTTCGGTGCCGATCAGCGCAACCTCGTACTCCGTAATGCGCGCCGTGATGGCGTTACGGATGGCTTCACCACCAAGGTCGCCAATGCGGGCACCGTGCTTGATGACCGCAATCTCTTCGGCGGACTTGATCATGCGCTGGCGCATTGCGGCCTGGGCAACATCAACCAGCGCCGCGTCGGCAAACGCCGCCTGGATCTTGTTGCGGTTATCCAGCGGCAACGAGTCATCCTCGACGCCGATGCGGCGCGGCTTGATGCCGCGGGTGCGCAGGACTTCCTGGATGGCGTGGATGTAGTTGTCACGGCGCCAGTCCGTGTACACGAGGTTCTCGCCGTAGCTGCGGCGCCAAGGCATGCCGGCGTCGATATTTGCCGTAATGGTGACCGTGTCATCCTTGGTGACCACCATCCCGTACGAACGGCCGAAGTACGTGAAGAGGAAGTCGGAGTAGTACTTGATGGAGTGGTAGCTGGTGAGGACGACCGCATCGAGGTCCTTTTCCACCATGATGCTGCGGAGGCCGGCAAGGCGGCGTTCGAATTCAGCGTCGGAGAACGTCAGGGAAACCTTTTCGCCGTTGTTGAGGACCTTGAGGCGCTCCAGCTCGGCGACGTCGTTGACAGCCTGGTCTTGGGTGATGGTCATGGGTGTTCCTTTCAATGGGTGTTGGTTCAGTCCTGCTGCAGGGGCTTCTTGGAAGTTTCTGCGGCAAAGAGGACTGCGATGAGGGAAACGACGGAGGCAGCCACGAGGTACCAGCCGGGGGCCAACTGGTTGTGGGTCATGCCGATCAGAAGGGTCGCCATGAACGGGGCGGTGCCACCGAACAGGGCGTTGGAAAGGTTGAAGCTGACGGCGAAGCCGGTGTAGCGGACCTTGGTGGGGAACAGTTCGGCGAGGAAGCTCGGCAGGGTGCCGTCGTTGAGGGTCAACATGCCGCCCAGCAGGATTTGCACCAGCACGATCACCAGGAAGTTCCCCGTGTCCAGAAGCATGAATGCGGGCACAGTCAGCAGCACGAACAGTACGGACGCGGTGAGGAGCATCTTCTTCCGGCCAAACCTGTCCGACGCAATACCCGTCAGGAAGATGAACCCGATGTAGCTTGCCAAGGCAATGGTCGTGGCCAGGAACGACTCCGTGGCACCGAAGCCAAGCTCTTCGGACAGGTACGTGGGCATGTAGCTGAGGATCACGTAGAAGCCGACGGCGTTCAGCAGCACCGCTCCGGTGGCGATGATCAACTGCTTCTTGTAGAGGCGGAACATCGCGAACGCGGGCGCCTTGACGGCATGGTCCTGTTCGGCCAACTCCCGGAAGGCAGGGGTGTCCTCGAGCTTGGTCCGGATATACCGGCCGATCAGGCCCATCGGTGCCGCGAGGAGGAACGGCAGGCGCCAGCCCCACTCGTTGAGCTGCTCTGGAGTCATGGCCGAACTCAGCAGGGCGGCCAGCAACGAACCCAGCAGCAGTCCCGCTGCGGTACTTGCAGGCACGACGGCGGCATACAGTCCGCGCCGATTGGCCGGTGCGTACTCCACCAGGAATGCGGAAGCTCCGGCGTACTCGCCTGCCGCGGAGAAGCCCTGGACCACCCTGACCAGCAGGAGCAGGATCGGGGCCATCACGCCGATGGTGGCGTAGCCGGGGATCAGGGCGATGCAGAACGTAGCTACCGACATCAACAGGATCGAAAGGCTCAGGGCCTGCTTCCGGCCGAGCCGGTCACCGATGTGGCCCCAGATGAATCCACCGAGCGGCCGGACGAAGAAGGAGATCGCGAAGACGCCGAATGTTGCCAGGAGCGCGGTCTGACGATCGGACTGGGGAAAGAAGACAGTAGAGATGATGCCGGCCAGGTAGCCGTAGACGGCGTAGTCGAACCATTCGACGAAGTTGCCGATGAAGCTGGCAGTGACGACTCGCCGTCGAGTATCCCTGCCGGCCGTGTCTTTGAAAGTGGTAGTAGGGGCTGCCACTGAGGATGTTTCGTTACTCATGGGTCCACCAAAATCATTGGGGTTGCATTCAACGCAACGCTGTTGCACCAGAGTATGTGTGAGCGACGCCACGGTCAAGAGGTTCCTTGGATAGGAAAATGCTTGGTGCCTGCGGGATGAAGAAGAGGCCAACGCTGACTGCGAGAGAATTCCCGTTGTTGCAACAACCAAAACCCAGTTGCACCAAATCCGACGCTCTCTCACCAAACCGCCCCTTCCCGCGGACGCTCTCTCACTTGCCTAAAGAAAGCGCGACGTCGACACCCGGGCGGGTGCCGACGTCGCGCATGAGGACGGCCGAAGCAGGTTGGAGCGGGGAAAGGGTGCGCGGGAAAGGGGCGTTACGTGAGAGAGCATCCGCCGGAAAGGGCGTTACGTGAGAGAGCATCCGCCGGAAAGGGCGTTACGTGAGAGAGCGTCTGCCGGAAAGGGGGGGTACGTGAGAGAGGGTCAGAGGACCTTGCGGATGGTTTCTTCGAAGCTCACCACGTGGTGCAGGGCCAGGCTTGCGGCGTGTTCTTCGTCGCCGTCGGCGATGGCCGTCAGGAGGTCCGCGTGCTCGGAGATGTGACCGGAGACCGAGGGCATCTTCTCGAGCATGTGGCACCAGATGCGGGTGGCGAGGTTGTCGTACCGGATCAGGACGTCTTCGAGGTGGGCGTTGGCAGAGGCCTTGTAGATGAGCCGGTGCACCTGGATGTCATAACGCATGAGTTCCTGCGAGGAGGCATCCTTGCCCTCGAGGTCCCTGATGGCTGCGGCAACGTCACGAAGCTCTGAGCGCATTGCGGGGCTGGCCATGCGGGCAGCCTTCCGGGAAGCAAGGGGCTCAAGGAGTTCGCGAATCTCGGAGACTTCCGCGAGTTGGGTGATGTCCACGCCGGTGGCGAAGGTGCCGCGGCGGGGATACGAGACCACAAGGTGGTCACTTTCAAGCCGCTTGATGGCTTCGCGGACAGGCGTGCGCCCAATGCCGAGCTCGGTGGCGATCTGGCCGTCGTTGATGGGGTCGCCCGGTTTGATGTCCAGCATGATGAGCCTGTCGCGCAGGAGCAGGTAGGCGTTCTCCGCCAGGGACGTGCCCTGCGGAGCTGTTTCCAAAGCTTCCAATGCTGTACTCATTGCCTTCTCCCCGATGGTCGCAATCCGGCCTGCTGGATAAGTTGCCGCAGACCTGTTGACGACTATGTGATGTCCAACATACTATGGCAATAGTTCTAATATATCAGTTGCCTAACAGTCAGCAACTACCCGTACTTCAAAGGAGAACACCATGGTTGAACCGCTGATCCGCCCGCTCGCCCAGGCGGACCCGGAGGTTGATCAGGCGATCGCCCAGGAACTCATCCGCCAGCAGTCCACGCTGGAAATGATCGCTTCGGAGAACTTCGCCCCTACGGCCGTCATGGAGGCCCAGGGCTCGGTGCTCACCAACAAGTACGCCGAGGGTTACCCGGGCAAGCGCTACTACGGTGGCTGCGAGCACGTTGATGTGATCGAACAGCTCGCCATTGACCGCCTGAAGTCCCTCTTCGGCGCCGAATACGCCAACGTCCAGCCGCACTCCGGCGCACAGGCCAACGCTGCTGCAATGCACGCACTGATCACGCCGGGCGACACCATCATGGGCCTCAACCTCGCCCACGGCGGACACCTGACCCACGGCATGCGGATCAACTTCTCCGGCAAGCTCTACAACGTGGTCCCGTACGGCGTCCGCGAAGACACCCACACCATCGACATGGCCGAGGTGGAGCGCCTCGCCGTTGAGAACAAGCCGCAGCTGATCGTCGCCGGCTGGTCCGCCTACTCCCGCCAGTTGGACTTCGCTGAATTCCGCCGCATCGCAGACCTGGTGGGCGCCTACCTCATGGTGGACATGGCCCACTTCGCCGGCCTGGTAGCAACGGGGCTGCACCCGAGCCCCGTCCCGCACGCCCACATTGTCACCAGCACCACGCACAAGACCTTGGGCGGCCCCCGCGGTGGCGTGATCCTGACCAACGACGCCGACATCGCCAAGAAGGTCAACTCCGCAGTCTTCCCCGGCCAGCAGGGTGGCCCGCTGGAGCACGTGATCGCTGCCAAGGCCGTCGCCTTCAAGTTCGCGTCCGAGCCCGAATTCAAGGAGCGCCAAGTCCGCGTGCTGGAAGGTGCCAAGATCCTGGCACAGCGCTTCCTGCAGGATGACGTGGCCCAGGCCGGCATCTCCGTGGTCAGCGGCGGCACCGACGTGCACCTGGTCCTGGTGGACCTCCGCAACTCCGAACTGAACGGCCAGCAGGGCGAAGACGCACTGCACCGCATCGGCATCACCGTGAACCGCAACGCCGTCCCGTTCGACCCCCGCCCGCCGATGGTTTCCTCCGGACTCCGCGTTGGCACCCCGGCCCTGGCCGCCCGCGGCTTCGGCGCTGAGGAGTTCACCGAAGTCGCAGACATCATTGCGACGGCGTTGATCGGCTCGGCAGCCACCGGCACCCTGGACGACCAGACCGCCGTCGAACTCCGCAGCCGCGTGACCGCGCTGGCGGACAAGTTCCCGCTCTACCCCCACCTTTCCAACAGCGGATCCGCATCCGCACTCGAAGCAGAAATGATTGGAGCAGCCCAGTGAGTGTCGACCACCTCCCCGAACACCCTGACTTCCTCTGGCGCAACCCGGACCCCAAGAGCTCGTATGACGCCGTGATTGTCGGCGGCGGCGGGCACGGCCTGGCCACGGCCTATTACCTGGCCAAAAACCACGGCATGACCAACATCGCCATCCTGGAAAAGGGCTGGCTGGCCGGCGGCAACATGGCCCGCAACACCACCATCATCCGTTCCAACTACCTCTGGGACGAGAGCGCCGCCATCTACGAGCACGCCCTCAAGCTGTGGGAAATCCTCCCCGAGGAGCTCGAGTACGACTTCCTGTTCAGCCAGCGAGGCGTCATGAACCTCGCCCACACCTTGGGCGATGTCCGCGAAAGCATGCGCCGCGTCGGCGCCAACCGCCTCAACGGTGTTGACGCAGAGTGGTTGGAGCCGGACCAGGTCAAGGAACTCTGCCCCATCCTGAACACGAGCGACAACATCCGCTACCCCGTCATGGGCGCCACCTACCAGCCGCGTGCAGGCATCGCCAAGCACGACCACGTTGCGTGGGCCTTCGCCCGCAAGTGCGACGAGCTGGGCGTGGACATCATCCAGAACTGTGAAGTCACCGGCTTCATCAAGGACGGCAACCGCGTGACCGGCGTCAAGACCACACGTGGAACCATCAACACGGAAAAGGTTGGCTTGGCAGCCGCCGGCCACAGCTCGGTGCTTGCCGAGATGGCAGGCTTCCGGCTCCCGATCCAGTCCCACCCGCTGCAGGCATTGGTCTCCGAACTGCACGAGCCCGTCCACCCGACGGTGGTCATGTCCAACCACGTCCACGTGTACGTCTCCCAGGCGCACAAGGGCGAACTGGTCATGGGTGCAGGCGTCGACTCCTACAACGGCTACGGACAGCGTGGTTCCTTCCACGTGATCGAGGAGCAGATGGCAGCAGCCGTGGAACTCTTCCCGATCTTCGCCCGGGCACACGTGCTCCGTACATGGGGCGGCATCGTGGACACCACGCTGGACGCTTCCCCGATTGTGGGCGTCACACCGGTGGAGAACATGTTCGTCAACTGTGGCTGGGGCACCGGCGGCTTCAAGGGAACCCCGGCAGCGGGCCTCACCTTCGCCCACACCATCGCCACGGGCGCACCGCACAAGCTCAACGCCCCCTTCGCACTGGAGCGCTTCGAAACCGGTGCCCTCATCGACGAACACGGCGCCGCAGCCGTGGCCCACTAAGACAGGAAGGCCGGACATGCTCCTTATTTCATGCCCCAACTGCGGGCCACGCGACGAGACCGAATTCCACTACGGCGGCCAGGCACACGTCCCCTACCCGGAAAACCCGAACGACCTCTCGGACCGGGAATGGGCTGAATACCTGTTCTACCGCGAGAACACCAAGGGCACCTACGCTGAGCGCTGGGTCCACAGCACAGGTTGCCGCCAGTGGTTCAACATGCTCCGGGACACCGTGAGCTACGACATCCACTCCATCTACGCGATGGGCTCACCGCGGCCGAACCTCGCTGACCAAAGCGCGGCAGGCCAAGCCGGCGGACCCGGCCTCGCACCCGGCGCCCCCACCACTACCACCTCCCCGGAAGGAGCCCAGAAGTGACCAGCCAGAACGCCCGCCTCGCCACAGGCGGCCGCATCGACCGCAGCATCACCTGGCGGTTCACCGTGGATGGCCAGGAATTCGTTGGCCACCCCGGCGACACCATTGCTTCGGCCCTCCTTGCCAACGGCCACATCAACGCCGGCAACTCCCTCTATGAGGACCGCCCCCGCGGCATCGTCGCAGCAGGCGTCGAGGAGCCGAACGCGCTGGTCAAGATCGCGGCCCGCTTCCCTGGCCACGTAGCCGAATCCATGCTCCCCGCCACGGCTGTTTCGCTGGTGGATGGGCAGAACATCGAACTCCTGTCCGGCCTGGGCAAGCTTGACCCGGCCGAAGACAAGGCAGAGTACGACAAGAAATACGTCCACACCGACGTCCTGGTGGTCGGCGGCGGCGTTGCCGGTTTGGCAGCTGCCCGTGAAGCAGTCCGCACCGGTGCCCGCGTCATCCTGATCGACGACCAGCCTGAACTCGGCGGTTCCATCCTCTCCGGTTCCACAGCGGAGGGACTGGCAGAGGACATCGAAGGCAAGCCCGCCCTGGAGTGGGTTGCCGACGTCGAAGCCGAGCTGGTCTCCGCCGAGGAATGCACGGTGCTGCACCGCACTACGGCCTTCGGTTCCTACGACTCCAACTACGTCATCGCAGCCCAGAACCGCACGGACCACCTGAGCGTTCCTGCAGCTCCCGGTGTCTCCCGCACCCGTATTTGGCACATCCGTGCTGCACAGGTGGTACTGGCACCGGGTGCGCACGAGCGTCCGCTGGTCTTCGAGAACAACGACCGCCCGGGCATCATGCTCGCCTCGGCCGTACGCACCTACCTCAACCGCTACGCCGTCGCCGTCGGTTCGCGCGTCGTCATCAGCACCACCAACGACTCCGCCTACCTGCTCGCCGCAGACCTGCAGGCAGCGGGCGTGCCGGTGGCCGCCGTCGTCGATGCCCGTGCGCAGATCAGCGAAAAGGCCGCAGCCGCCGTCGAATCCGGCGTCCGTGTGCTGATCGGCAGCGCCGTTGCCGATACCAGCGCAGATGAGAAGGGCCGCCTGAGCGGCGTCACCGTCCGCAGCATCAACGACGACGGCGAACTCACCTCGGGCGTCGAGCAGATCGCCGCCGATGTCCTCGCTGTTTCCGGTGGCTGGAGCCCCGTGGTCCACCTCCACAGCCAGCGCCAGGGCAAACTGCGTTGGGACGACGAGCTCGCAGCGTTCATCCCCTCCACCGTGGTCCGCGAGCAGCAGGTTGTGGGCTCAGGCCGTGGCAGCTACGAACTGCAGGACGTCCTCGCGGAAGGCATCTCGGCCGGAGCGGCAGCGTCCATCGCAGCCGGTTTCGAATCCGCAGTGACTCCGTCCGAGGTCAACGCCCCCGTGGCGAGCGCCCCGACCCGCCAGCTGTGGCTGGTTCCGGGCCAGACCGGTGAACCGGGTGAGTGGCACAACCACTTCGTGGACTTCCAGCGCGACCAGTCCGTGGCCGACGTCCTCCGCTCCACCGGTGCGGGCATGCGGTCCGTGGAACACGTCAAGCGGTACACCTCCATCAGCACCGCAAACGACCAGGGCAAGACCTCCGGCGTCAACGCAATCGGCGTCATCGCCGCAGCCCTCAAGTTCGGCGGCGCGGACGCTGTTCCGGGCATCGGCGAGATCGGCACCACCGCGTACCGCGCGCCGTTCACCCCGGTTGCCTTCGCAGCCCTGGCCGGACGCCAGCGCGGCGAGCTGTTCGACCCCGCCCGCGTCACCTCGATCCACCCATGGCACGTTGCCCAGGGTGCCCTGTTCGAAGACGTCGGACAGTGGAAGCGCCCCTGGTACTACCCGCAGGCCGGCGAGGACATGGACACCGCGGTACTCCGCGAGTGCGCCGCAGTCCGCGACTCCGTGGGCTTCATGGACGCCACCACGCTCGGCAAGATCGAAATCCGTGGCAAGGACTCCGGCGAGTTCCTGAACCGTGTGTACACCAACGCGTTCAAGAAGCTTGCTCCCGGCTCGGCCCGCTACGGTGTGATGTGCACGCTGGACGGCATGATCTTTGACGACGGCGTGACCCTGCGCCTGGACGAGGACACCTACTTCATGACCACCACCACCAGCGGCGCAGCCAAGGTGCTGGACTGGCTCGAAGAGTGGCACCAAACGGAGTGGCCCGAACTGGACGTGGTCTTCACCTCCGTCACGGAGCAGTGGAGCACCATCGCCGTCGTCGGTCCCAAGTCCCGCGCAGTGATCGCCAAGGTGGCTCCTCAACTGGCCGAAAACGGTGGACTCGAGGCAGAGAACTTCCCGTTCATGACCTTCCGTGAGACCACACTCGCCTCCGGCGTGCAGGCCCGCGTCTGCCGGATCTCCTTCTCCGGTGAACTGGCCTACGAAATCAACGTTCCGTCCTGGTACGGACTCAACACTTGGGAAGCCGTTGCTGCCGCAGGTGCCGAGTTCAACATCACCCCGTACGGCACGGAAACCATGCACGTCCTCCGCGCCGAAAAGGGCTACCCGATCGTCGGGCAGGACACCGATGGCACGGTCACCCCGCAGGATGCCGGCATGGAGTGGATTGTTTCCAAGGCCAAGGACTTCATCGGCAAGCGTTCCTACCTGCGCGAAGACTCCAAGCGCGAGGACCGCAAGCACCTGGTGAGCGTCCTCCCCGTGGACCACTCGCTGAAGCTGCCCGAAGGCACCCAGCTCGTGGAGAAGGGCATCGCCGTCAACCCGGCAAACGGCCCCGTTCCCATGGAAGGCTTCGTGACCTCGAGCTACCACAGCGCCGCCCTGGGCCGTTCCTTCGGCCTGGCGCTGATCCAAAACGGCCGCAACCGCATCGGTGAAACCCTGGTGGCCTCCCTCGGAGACCAGCTGGTGGACGTGGTTGTTGGCGAAACCGTACTTTTCGATGCTGAAGGGACCCGCAAAGATGGCTGAGACAGCAACTCCCGCAGAAACCGTGAATGTTGACCGCGTGCGTGAGGCCCGGCGCAGCCCGGCACAGCACCTGGCCGACGCCTTTGTCTCCGGATCCGTGGCCGGCTCGGTCACGCTGAAGGAAATCCCCTACCAGGCGCAGGTGGGCATCCGGGTGGACAGGACGTCCGACGCCGGTGCCCGGGTTGCGTCCGTGACCGGCGGCTTGCCTGCCACGAGCGGTGAGGTGGTCACCTCGGGAGCCATCAGCACCGTGTGGCTTGGCCCCACCGAGTTCCTGGTCATTGCTCCCGAAGAGTCCCACGATTCCCTGGGCGGGTCCTTGGTTTCCGAGCTGACGTCCGCGCTGGGCACAGACTCCGGCCAGGTAGTGGACCTCTCGGCCAACCGCACCACGTTCGAACTCTCGGGCAGCCGTGCACGGGCAGTCCTGGAGAAGAGCTGCGCACTGGACCTCCACCCGCGCGTCCTCAAGGCAGGCACCGCCCTGTCTACCGAGATCGGGCACATTCCGGTGGTCCTCTGGAAGACCGACGAGGAGACTTTCCGGATCTTCCCGCGTGCCTCATTCGCCGATTACCTGGGTCGCTGGCTCCTCGATTCCATGCGGGAGTACGCGTCGCCTGAGGTTCCGTAATGGCACTTAGCGTGCTCGACCTGTTTTCCGTTGGCATCGGGCCCTCGTCTTCACACACGGTGGGCCCGATGCGGGCGGCGAAGCAGTTCACGGACGGTCTTGAATCGTCCGGCCAACTCCCGGCCACAGTGCGCGTCCAGGCTGAGCTTTTCGGCTCCCTGGGCGCCACTGGCCGGGGCCACGGCTCGGACAAGGCGGTGGTCCTGGGTTTGCAGGGCCACTCCCCCGAAACCGTGGACACCCGCACCGCGGACGACCAAGTGGCCGCCGCGGCCCTGGACGCCGAACTGCGCCTGGGCGGGAACCACCGGGTGGACTTCAACTGGGACGAAGATGTGGTCCTGCACCGCCGCAAGTCCCTCCCGGCCCACCCCAACGGCATGACGTTCCGGGCACTCGACCACACCGGGGCGGTGCTGCGGGAGCGGAGCTACTACTCCATCGGCGGCGGTTTCGTGGTGGACGGCGACGCCTCCGCTACGGACAAGGTGGTTCCGGACACCACTGTTCTTCCCTACCCCTTCAGCTCGGGCGATGAGCTGGTTGCGATCTGCAAGCGCGAGGGCAAGTCCATCTCGGACATCATGCTGGCCAATGAGCTGGTGTGGCGGTCAGAGGAAGAGCTCCGTGAGCGGCTTCTGGGGATCTGGGCCGTCATGCGCGAATGCGTGGACAACGGCTGCTCTGCCGAGGGAATCCTGCCGGGAGGCTTGAAGGTCAAGCGCCGGGCGCCGTCGTTGTTCAAGAAGCTGGCTGAAGCCGACGCCACCAACAGCAGCGATCCCCTCCTCGCCATGGAATGGGTGAACTTGTTTGCCCTTGCGGTCAACGAGGAGAACGCGGCTGGTGGCCGCATCGTCACGGCACCCACCAACGGCGCAGCCGGCATCGTCCCCGCCGTGCTGCACTATTACACCAAGTTTGTTCCCGGGGCGAACGACGACGGCGTCGTGCGCTTCCTGCTGGCGGCGGCCGCCGTCGGGATTCTGTTCAAAATCAACGCGTCGATCTCCGGCGCCGAGGTCGGCTGCCAAGGCGAGGTCGGTTCGGCCTGTTCCATGGCTGCCGCAGGCCTGTGCGAGGTCTTGGGCGGAACTCCGGAACAAGTGGAGAACGCAGCCGAGGTGGGGATCGAGCACAACCTGGGCCTGACCTGCGACCCCGTCGGTGGGCTGGTGCAGATCCCGTGCATCGAGCGGAATGCGATCGCCAGCGTCAAGGCGATAAACGCCGCCCGCCTTGCCCTGCACGGCGACGGCAGCCACAAGGTTTCGCTGGACAAAGCCATCAAGACCATGCGGGAGACCGGTGCCGACATGAAATCCAAATACAAAGAGACCTCCCGTGGAGGCCTCGCCGTCAACGTAGTGGAGTGCTGACCATGACTGCCATTCAATCCGAGACCGCCGTTCCTTCCGGTGCGGAGACCGCCGTGGAGCACGTGCTCACCCTGGACTGCCCCGAAGGCCCCGGCATCGTGCACGCGGTCTCCGGGTTCCTGCTGGAGCACGGCTGCGACATCATCGACAACAAGCAGTTCGGTGACCGTGCCGAGGGACACTTCTTCATGCGGGTGCACTTCGCCTCCACCGGCGATGAATCCACCGTGGATGCGCTGAGGGCCTCCTTTGCCCCGGTGGGCGAGAAGTACGGCATGAACTGGCAGCTGGAACGCCAGGGGTACAAGCGCCGCGTTTTGATCATGGTTTCCAAATTCGGGCACTGCCTGAACGACCTCCTGTTCCGGGCGCGCATCGGCGAACTTCCCATCGACGTGGTGGGCGTGGTGTCCAACCACCTCGACCACCGGGGACTCGCCGAGTGGCACGGCATCCCGTATTTCCACGTCCCTGTTACGGCTGCCACCAAGCCTGCCGCCGAGGCCCGCCTGCTGGAACTCATCGACGAGCTCGACGTGGAACTCGTAGTGCTGGCCCGTTACATGCAGGTGCTCAGCGACGACCTTGCCCGGAAGCTGGACGGCCGGGCCATCAACATCCACCACTCGTTCCTTCCGAGCTTCAAGGGCGCCAAGCCGTACCACCAGGCTTATGCACGAGGCGTCAAGACCGTGGGCGCTACAGCGCACTACGTCAACGGCGAGCTCGATGAAGGACCGATCATCTCGCAGCAGGTAGTGGAGGTGGACCACACGTTCGGACCGGACGATCTCGTAGCCGCCGGTCGGGACACGGAATGCAAGGCCCTCAGCAACGCCGTTCGTTGGCACTGCGAAGGGCGGATCATCCTGAATGGGAACAGGACGATCGTGTTGAAGTAGGGCCTTGCTTCCCCGCCTGCGTGCGGGCCTCGTCCGATCTTGGTACGGACGACTTCGCGGGTCCGCTGCTCCTTCGCCGTTCCGCAACGGCGTGCTGGGCAGTGGACCCGCGATTTGGCGTTTATGGGAGCTTGGACCTCTGCCGGTTCATCGCTGAGATGTGCTGGGCGATGTAACCCAGTCCATCTTCCATCTTGGACTGCCAACTCACCGTCGCTGCACGGAGATCAGCGGCATCTATCGCCTCGAAGATCGCGGTGTTTTGCTCCAGGATTTTCTTGGGCGAGAACGCATATCTGGCCCCGAGGACGGCGAAATGCATGAACGCCTGCTTGGTGAGGGTCTCCATGATGGCCGGTATCCGGTTCAGGCCGGAGGACTCGAACAGGGCGATCTGGAAGTCCATGTCCAGGTGGTGGGCCCGCGCCACATCATTGCGGCGGACGCTGTCCTCCAGTTCTTCGAGGTGTTTCCTGACGCGGGAACGGGCCTCCGGACTCCATCGACTGGCCGCCCGGACCACAATGGCCCCCAATGCACGACGCGCCATGTAGGTTTCCGAGACATCATCCAGCGTGGGTACCCGGACCACCACTGAATCGGACCTGGCAGCAGTGACCAAACCGTCTTCGGTGAGTGCCCGGATGGCAGACCGCACCTCCCTCACTGGTGCCCCCAACAGGCGGCTCAGTTTGCCCAGCGATATTTCGCTTTCCCCGGAGAAGGTTCCGTCCACCAGCCCTTGGCGGATTGCAGCAAGGATGTCCTCCGCCAGAACGGTCCAAGGCTCGTCGGCGTCCATCAAGCGTGCTTCCGCGCTGGTTGTGTGCTTCCGGTCCACGGTCCATGCGAAGGGAGTCCGCCCACCGTGGTACCAGCGGCGGATGCGCCACTCGAGGTCCGCCAGATGTTCCCCAGTGGGCACTTCCGGGAGCATGTCCAGGGCCGCCACAAGCTTTTGCCACTGCCACGCATCGCTGATTCGCAACGTGGGTTCACGTCCTGGAGGAAGTGCAAAGTCACCGCTGGCCAGGATGATGGCGTCGTCAAGGCCATGGCCGTTGGAGGCCAGCAGCGACCACAATTCCCCGTCCTTTCCGCCGCCGTCTCCGTCATTGAACGAACTCCGAAGCAGGTCGGCGGCAAGCATCGCGCGTACCCGTCTCCTGCTGTTGGTGGAGAGCCCCGCGGGATACCGCACGCGGGCTGCGCGGACGGGGCTCAGCACCAGGCAAGATCCGTTAGGTCCCACGGCGAAGCCAACCAGGACCATCTGGCGTTCGCCCAGCAGGGCACTGATCGACTCAACCAAACGGTCGGACCGCGAGGCGTCCCGCCAAGTCCGGGCAACGAACGATTGGCTCACGCCCACTGCCTCGGCCACTTGGCGGCTGGAACTCTTGGTGGACTGCATCCAGAGCGGCGCCGTCAGGACAGCACGTTTGAGCTCAACCCGATCGCTTGCACCCGCCATGCGGCAAGTCTAGGCAAGGGTGGGAACTGACTCAAAGACTCAATCTCGTACAGCTTCTGTGCTGAGGTATTCACTTCACAAAAGCCGCGGCCAATCATGGAGACCGAAGCTCCGGCAGGACCAGCTCCGGCGCGCACACCCACCCCTTCCCAAGGAGAGCAAATGTACGATGTCGCCGTTATTGGTGGAGGCCCTGCAGGGCTGGCAGCCGCCTACAACCTCGAGCATGCCGGCCAGAGAGTAGTCCTGCTGGAGGAAACCGGCAGGCTCGGCGGGCGGGCAAAGACGGTGGACATCAACGGCGAACCGGTCAACGTGGGCGCCATGTTCGTCTACTCGGGCACGGCTTCGCATGACTTGGCCGTCGAACTGGGCGTACCACTGGTCCCGTTCGAACCCACCACTTTCGGAATCCACGTCAACGGAGAGACAGTTGTCTCGGCAGACAACAACCGCCTGGTGCAGCAGCTGCCGCTCCCGGAAGAGTCCCGGGAGGGCCTGCGGAAGTTCATCGAACGGGCAAGCTCGGAGTATTTCGAGAACACCGTGGACGGCCAGCTTCGGCCGGCTTCCCCAAGCTTTGGCGACGAGTCCGCCCAATCCCGCATCGACGATCTCCCCCTTGACGTCCAGGAGATCCTCACAGCCGCCATCCGCGGCGGATCTGTCGCGCCGCCGTCGGACCTCAGCGCAACGTACGCCCTGCGGTACTTCGCCAGCTACCTGGTGCTTGAGAAGAAAAACAGGATGGTCTCCACGGGAGGCATGCAGGCCATTCCCGCGGCGCTGGCCAATGCCCTCCAGACCACAGAGGTGCGCTTGCATCACCGTGTGGACTCCCTGAGCCAGAGTGCCGAAGAGACCTGGATGCTCAACGTCACTGATTCCCACGCCGGCAGGGGCCAGGTGACCGCCAAGCACGTCATCATGGCAGTGCCAGCCCCCAGGATCGCCGACATGGTCCAGCTGCCGCAATGGAAGCGTGAAGCCCTGAACGCAGTGCAGACTCCAGGCTCGACCGAACTCGGAGTGGTGGTGGACATCAGTTCTCCGGAGCTTGCCAACATTGACGATTGGGCCTTCGTTGCGGCGGCAGGGCGGGTCTTCGACGTGATAATCAACCCGAGGCCCGGGCGCGGGGACGGTACCGCCCAGTTCGTCTGCTACGGGAATACGGCCGGCTACCTCAAGGAGGCCAACGACCCCTCTTCGGGCGTCCTCGAACACTGGCTCGAGGAGTTCCTGACGGTTGCACCGCAGTTGCGCGGACACATCATCGGCGCCGAAATCCTGTCGTGGGAGCACTGCTTCTCCCTGCTGACCCCCACGCGGGCCGCAGCGCTTCCTGCACTGCAGGAACCGGTGAACGGCACCCTGCATTTTGCCGGTGACTACTCCTCGGAGACGGCCGGAACACACGGGGCCTACGCCGAGGCCAAACGGGTCAGCCAGGCAATCCTGAGCGAAATTTCCCCTCTGGTGTCCTCATCCGGAAATCTCACGCAGAACCTATTGCATTAATCATTCAATAATGTATTCTTTAGATGTGATCAGGACCACAGGCATTTGCGGTCCACTTCACACCGAACCACCGCCACCACGCACCGCGGGAAACGGATCGGGAAAAGGCCTGCATCCGGCCACACGAGTCAGCTAATCGAAGGAACCAACAATGGGCTTAAGTTTTGGCACCAAAGCTCCCCCTACTGCTCTCACTGGCGAGGTGGAGGTGGCCGGGCTTGGCAAGAAGTACGGAGTGATCCAGGTCCTGAAGGACGTGGACCTGTCCATGGCCGAAGGAGAGGTGGTTTCGATCATCGGACCCTCCGGCGCGGGTAAGTCCACGTTCCTGCGGTGCCTGAACTACCTCGAGACCCCGTCCGAGGGCACCATCTCCATCGGCGGCGCCCGCGTCGTGGCCGGTGGGGCGAAACTTCCGGACAAGGCCAGCCTGGACCACCTCCGCCGCGTCACGGGGATGGTGTTCCAGAGCTTCAACCTGTTCCCGCACCTGACCGTGATGGAAAACATCACCCTCCCCCAACGAAAGGTGCTGGGTTCGTCCAAGGAACAGGCCGAGGAAGTCGCCAACCGCCTCCTGAAAAGGGTCGGCCTCCCGGATAAGGCGAAGGCATACCCGGCACGGCTCTCGGGCGGGCAGCAGCAACGCATCGCGATCGCCCGGGCCCTAGCCCTGTCCCCGAAAGTCATGCTCTTCGACGAACCCACCTCGGCCCTGGACCCCGAAATCGGCCTCGAAGTCCTCGCCGTCATGCGCGACCTCGCCGACGAAGGCATGACCATGCTCGTGGTCACCCACGAAATGCACTTCGCCCGCGACGTCTCGGACCGCATCATGGTCATGGGCAACGGCGGCGTCCTGGAAATCGGGCCCAGCGAACAAGTCATGACCCAACCAGCCAACGACCGCACCCGCCAGTTCCTCAAAGCCGTCCTGGACCGGTAACCGAGCCATGATTACCCAACTGCTGGCCTCCATCGCCCAAGGCGTCGGCCAAACCCTCTACGTCACCGGAGCCTCGCTCCTGCTTGGCGGACTCATCGGCCTCGTCCTGGTCGGCGCAGCCCGCTCCCCCATCGCCATCATCCGCACCGCGGCGTCCCTGTACATCAACATCGTCCGGGTCATCCCCCCGATCACCTGGCTGTTCCTGATCTACTTCGGCCTGCCCCAATACGCCCTCCGCCTGACCACCATCCAGGCAGCCATCATCGGCTTCTCCATCATCGCCTCAGCGTTCATGGCCGAAATCTACCGCTCCGGTTTGTTGAGCATCCCCGATGGCCAACGCGAGGCAGCCCACGCCCTCGGCATGTCCTCCATCACCACGGTGGCGCACGTCATCACACCCCAAGCGTTCCGCGTCGCACTGCCCGCGATCGCCACCTACGGCATCGGACTCCTGAAAGACTCCGCCCTGGCCTCCACCATCGGCGTCCGCGAAATCACCTACTACGCCCAACAAAGCGCGAAACAAACCCACGAAGGCCTGCTCTCCTTCGTCGTCGCCGGCGCGCTCTACATCATCATCAGCCTCGTCGTTGCCCTCATCGCCCGACGCGTGGACCTCACACTCCGCCGCAAGATCGGAGTCCTCTAAATGGACCTCATCAACCAATGGCTCGGCTGGATGCCCAACCTCACCCCCGGCCTGGCTGTCAGCCTCCAACTCACCGGGCTCTCCCTGCTCTTCGGCTTCCCCTTCGGACTCCTCTTGGCCGTCCTCGCCGAAGCCAAACCCGCGCCCCTGCGCTGGATCTCCTTCCTCTTCGTCGAAATCGGCCGCGGCCTCCCAGCCCTGGTGCTGCTCTATCTGCTCTACTTCAGCCTCCCCGACGCCGGCATCACCCTGACCTCCCTCACCACCGCGATCATCGCCCTGACCTGGAACACCGGCGCCTACGCCTCCGAATACTTCCGCGCAGGCATCAACTCCGTCCCCCAAGGCCAAAAAGAAGCAGCCCTCACCACCGGGCTCCGTGGCTGGACCGGATTCCGGCACATCATCCTCCCCCAAGCCCTCCGCATCTCCACCCCACCCCTGGCAGGCCTCGCCGTCCTCGTCTTCCAAGGCTCCGCACTCGCGTTCGTCATCGCCGTCCCCGAACTCATGTCCAAAGCCTTCGAAATCGGCTCCATCACCTTCGAATACCTCTCCGTCTACACCCTCACCGCCATCATCTACGGCACCCTCACCCTCATCTTCCTCGCAGCCATCAAACTCCTCGAACAACGCCTCGGCCGCCACCTCCAACGCAACTAAAACCCGTTCCACCACCTCGGGGACAAACCCCTCCATAAAGAAAGAGACACCATGTCGCGATCAACCCGTACCCTCGTGCGCGCACTTTCGGCCGGCACCGCCGCCGGCCTGGTCGCACTCTCCCTTGCTGCCTGCGGCGGCAGCGGAGACGCCTCCGCCGGCTCCGGCGACTGCACCCCCGCCCACAAGGACCTCAAAACCCTCACGCAGGGCGAGCTCACCGTCGCCAGCTACGACTACGCCCCGGCAACCATCCTCAACGGAGACGCCGTGACCGGTATGGAGGGTGACCTCATCGGCGAGATCGCCAAGCTCGAATGCCTCAAGGTCACCGTCAGCACCTCCGGAGGCGCAGGAGCAGTCATCCCGTCCGTGCAGTCCAAGCGCGTGGACATCGGATCCGGCAACTGGCTCCGCACCAAGGAACGGACAAAGATCGTCTACCTGAGCACCCCGCTCTGGAGCGACCCGCAGGCCATCGTGTCCAAGACCGGCCTCACCAGCGACGACCTCCAAGGCAAGAAGATCGGTTCCGTCGCGGGCAACCTGTGGAACGACAGCATGCAGAAGTGGCTTGGCGACAACTTCAAGATCTACCAGGACGACGAATCGATCTACGGCGACCTCAAGGCCGGCCGCATCGACGCCCTCGTCGCATCCTCGGCCTCGGCCAAGTACCGCTTCAAGGACGCCCCCATTGAAGGTGCCACTGTGGTTGACGTGAAACCGAATGCAAACGTCCCCCAGTTCGCTTCAGTAGGCCAGGTCATGCTGCCTTCAAGCCTGGACAACACCGAGCTCGGCCAGGCACTGGACGAGGACATCAAGAAGCTCCGCGAAAACGGCACCATCAAGAAGATCCTCGAAAAGTACGGCATCGACCCCGCCGTCGGCGAGCCGGGAGAACCCAGCCTGCTCTGACAGCAGCACCCCAAACAAAACAAAAGGAACGACGCCGGGCTACCACCCGGCGTCGTTCCTTTTGTTCAGCGTCGGTCGCGGACCCAGGGCGTCAGCTCTTCGAGCCGGCCAGCGCAAGCGTTCCGCCGAGCCCGATCATCATGACGCCGCCGGCTCCGGAGAGCGTAGAGATCCGGCGCGGTGACTTGGCAAACCAATCACGCGCTGTTCCGGCGGCGAGGGCCCACACACTGTCGCAGGCAAGGGCGAGAGCCTGGAAGATGAGTCCGAGGAGCAGCAACTGGGCGTAGACCGCACCAGCGCCGGGATCGACGAATTGCGGAAGGACAGCTACGAAGAACGCGATGGTTTTTGGGTTGGAGACTCCGACGATGAAACCCTGTCGAAGGAGTTTCCACGAGGATGCTGGTGCGCGCGAAGCGGCGTGCGCATGGTGGTGCCGGTGTCGAATGGCTTGGATGCCCAGGTAGGCAAGGTAGATCGCACCCGCGATCTTGATGACAGTGAACGCAACAACCGACGACGCGACGATCGCGCGCCCCACCAGCGCACTGTTCCAGTTGTCCGCCTAAAGCCCTCCGAACTCAAAAAAGCGCGCACCCCGGACAGTTCCGGAGTGCGCGCCCTCTTGAGCCAGAAAAGAAATCAGCCGCGGTTGTACATCACGTGCTTGGTGCGGGAGAAGTCCTCCAGGGCGTAGATGGAAAGGTCGCGGCCGTAGCCCGAACCCTTGAATCCACCCCACGGAACCTCGTTGGCGATCACCAGGTGGGAATTGACCCACACGGTGCCAAAGTCGAGGCGACGCGGAACGGAAAGGGACCGCGAAGCATCCTTGGTCCACACTGATGCCGCGAGTCCGTACACCGTCTCATTGGCACGCGTGATGGCTTCCTCGTCGGTACTGAACGTCTCCACGGACACCACCGGCCCAAAGATCTCGGTGTAGGTGATCGGGGCTCCTGCGGGGACATCGGTCACCACGGTCGGTTCGATGAAGTAGCCCGGTCCCTCCAAGGCGTTGCCGCCAACTGCGATGGTGTGGCCCTCCCTGCGGATGTCCTCCAGAGCGGCGAGGACGCGCTCGTAGTGCGACTTGGAGATCATGGACCCGATTTCGGCGTCCGAACCCGGCGCACCAACGGTAATGGCACTGATTTCGTTGACCAGGAGCTCCGTGAACTTCTCTGCAACGGATTCGTGCACCAGCACGCGGCAAGCAGCGCCGCACTCCTGGCCGGCGTTCCAGAACCCACCCGAGCGGACGCCTTCGGCAGCTGCCTGCAGGTCGGCGTCGTCGAAAATAACCACCGGCGCCTTGCCGCCCAGTTCCAGGTGGACCCGCTTGACCGTCGACGCGGCATTCGCGGCCACCTTCTGTCCGCTTCCCACGCTGCCGGTGATGGCCACGAGATCGACGTCGGGATGCTCGGACAGGCGGTTGCCCACCACCCGGCCGGGGCCGGTGACAATATTGACGACGCCGGCAGGAACCTCGCCTGCGATCAGTGCAGCGAGCTTCAGGGTTGTCAGCGGCGTCTGCTCCGAGGGCTTGAGGACCAGCGTGTTTCCTGCGGCCAGGATGGGCGCGATCTTCCAGACAGCCATGAGCAGCGGGTAGTTCCATGGAGTGATCACACCCACCACGCCGACGGGCTCACGGAACACCACGGAGGTGTGGTTTTCCGCGTAGTCGTCGGCACCGAGCGTGGTAAAGGCACGGGCAGCACCGGCCGAGAACCGGAACGTGTCGATAGCGCTGGAGATGTCGTCTTCGGCGACGGCGGCAGTCTTACCGGTGTTCGCAGCTTCGAGGTTCTCCAGGATTTCCCGGTTCTCCTCAACGATGTCCGCGATCCGAAGCAGCACCGCGGAGCGGTCCTTCGGGGTCTTGGCCGCCCACTCCGCCTTCGCCGCGACGGCAGCCGCCACGGCGGCGTCGACGTCTTCCAGGGAGCCGGCCGGCACCCTGGTGATGGTTTCCTCGGTAGCCGGGTTGACGACGTCGACCGTCTCGTCCGAGGTGGAGGGCACGAAGCTGCCGCCGATGAACTGCCCAAAGGGCGGAAGTTGCGGCGCTGGAAGGGATCCGTCGCGACGGACAGTGAACGGGGACGTTTCTGTGGTTGTCATGGTGTGCTCAGTTCCTTTGCGATGGGGCTATTTGACGACGGCGGCGGCGGACTTTTCGTTCTGGTGTTCCCAAAAGTCGGCCCCTTCGATGCCCAGCGCCTTCGGGTCGAAGGTGGGATCGAGGCCGAGCTTCCGTTGACGCTCGTAGTCCCGGTAGATCTTGCGGACCAAGGGGAACAGGAAGACCAGGCAGATGAGGTTGACCCAGGCGATGAGGCCGAGCCCGATGTCACCTGCGGCCCACATGAGTTTGGCGTTGACGACGGATCCGATGAACACGATGGCCATGGTTCCGATCTTCAGGACGTTCTTCCAAGCGGTTCCGGTCCGGCCGTCCAGCAAGTAGAGAAGGTTGGAGTTGGCCACGTAGAAGTAGGCCAGCAGGCAGGTGAAGCCGAACAGCAAAACCGCGACGGCGACGAAGCCGGCGCCCCAGCCCGGGAGCATCGTGTCGATGGCCTCCTGGACCCAGTTGGCGCCAACGGGGACTCCCGGAATGTTGTTCACGAGGAACCCACCAGCGCTGTCGCTGACGTTGTACTTCCCCGATACCACCATCATGAGGCCCGTGGCCATGCAGATCAGCAGCACATCGATGTAGATGCTGAAGGTCTGGACCAAGCCCTGCTTCCCGGGGTGGGACGTGCGGGCAGCAGCAGCCGCGAACGTGGCCTCGCCCAAGCCGTTGGAGGAGGCGAAGACCGCCCGGCGGACGCCCCACGCAACAGCCGCGCCGGCAATGCCGCCAAGGACAGGGTGGATGCCTACGGCCGACTGGAAGATCAGGACAACAGCTTCGGGAACCTTGTCCACGTTGATGGCGATGACAGTCAGCGCCAGGAGGAGGTAGCCGATGGCAAGTACCGGCACCAGGCCCTGGGTCACCTTGACCACGCGGGTGGTGCCGCCGATGATCACCAGGCCGATCAACACAGTGACCAGGATGGCCGGAGCCCACGTGGGCAGGCTGAACGCCTTCTCGGCGCTGGCTGCGATGGTGTTCACCTGGAGTCCCGGGAACACAAAGCCGTAGCCGATCACACCCAGGACGGCCACGATCGCGCCGACTTTCGGCAGCTTCAGCCCGTACTTGATGTAGTACGGCATGCCACCGATGTCCTCGTTGGCCTTGCGCCGGTCCTCATCGAGTACCTGGCGCTTGAAGGCCTGGGACAGCGCGGCTTCGGCGTAGCCAACCGTGCAACCCACCAGGCCCGTGATGGCCATCCATACCAAGGCACCGGGGCCGCCGGCGCTCACCGCCGTTGCCACGCCGGCAATGCTGCCAACGCCCACCCGGCTTGCCAGCGCCAGGACCAAGGCTTGGAAGGAGGAGAGCCCTCCATCGCCATGTTCAGTCTCCTTGAGCTGGCGCAGCATGTCCGGGATTCGTCGGAACTGGATGCCCTTGGTGGCTACCGAATAGGCGATGCCGAGGCCCAGGACCACGTAGGCCATGGGCGCCCAGATAGCGTCGGAAACGCTGGACAGGAACTCGGTGAAGTCGAAGTCGGCCATGGGTTATCCGATGTTCTGCTTGATCGAGGCCAGTTTGGCCAGCGCCTGCTCAACCTTGGCGAGGCTGTCGGCGTCGAGGTCTGCGGTGGGGCGGCGCGGCGATCCCGCAGGGAGCCCCTGCAAGGTCAGCCCTGCCTTGACGGCGGGGATGAACGGTGAGGAGAGCAGGGCGTCGATGACCGGGTAGACGGCCTTCCACAGCTCGAGCGCACCGGCAAGGTCGCCGTCGTTGATCCGGCGGGTGACCGCCACGATCTCGTCGGGAACCACGTTCGCCGTGCCCGCCATGACGCCGGCCGCACCTTCCACGAGGGCGCTGTACAGGTAGGCGTCCCAACCGATGAACGTGCCGATGACGTCGCTGTGGTGGTGGATGAGCTGGAGGGCCTGCTCCCAGTTGGCGCTGGAGTCCTTGATGTAGCGGATGTTCTCCACTTCCTCGGCCAAGGAGCGGACAGTCGCCGGATCCAGGTTGACGCCCGTGACCGGCGGGATGTTGTAGAGCATCACCGGGATGGTGACCGAGCGGGCCACGTCCTTGATGTAGGTGACGGTCTCTTCCAGGGTCAGCGGCTCGTAGTACGGGGTGATGAGCATGAGCACGTCGGCGCCCAACTGCTCTGCGGCCTTGGAGAGGCGGATGGCTTCGGCCGTTGACGTGGCGCCGGTGTTGGCGATGACCGGAACCCGGCCGTTGGCCTGGTCGATCACGGTCTTGATCAGGAGGAGCCGCTCCTCCGAGGAGAGCGCTCCGACTTCGCCGGTCGAACCGGCAGCGACAACACCGTCGACCCCGGCCTCGATGGAGCGGTCAACGATCTTGCGCAGGGTTTCGACGTCGATCGTCTCGTCCTGGTTGAAGGGGGTGGAGAGGGCGGTCAAGACGCCGCGAAGTTCCTTGGACATGTTTTTCCTCGTTTCAGTACGTGTGTTTTAGGTGTTCAGGGTGCTCAGGCAACAACCGAAAGGCCCGTTGCCGGGGGTGCCTGGCGGTGCGTGGCAAGGACGCTTGCTGCTTCCTGCGCGGCGGAGAAGCCGGTGGTGATGGAGCTTTCCGTGTAGAGCGTGCCCAGGTAGTCGCCGGCCAGGAAGACGCGGTTGGTGCCGCGCATCAAGGTGGACTGAAGCTTGGCCCGGCCCGGGAAGCAGTAAGGGGAAGCGACGCGCCAGCGGTCTGTCTGGGCCTCGACCACGCTGTCGGCGAAGCCGCCGCCAAGTACCTGGTCAAGGTCGGCAAGGTGGGTCTTGATGACCTCGTCATCGCTCTTGTCCAACAGCGCCTTGCCCAGGGCCGCCGGCGAGAACGTCATGAAGCTGCCGCCGGGCTTGCGGACGGTTTCCGTGCCACGGACGATGCTCGCCTGGTTCAGCGCGATGGCAAAGGAACGCTTGGGGGCCGCAATGGCGTATATGTCGTCCCAAGGACGTGCGGACGTCTCGTTGGTCAGGAAGGCAGTACTCACGTGCGGGCCATACTTGATCTGGCTCAGCGCGCCGCGGAGTTCTTCGGGCAGGTCCACACCCACCTTGTGGGACACATCGGCCGTGGTGGCGAGCACCACCGTGCGGGCCTCCACTTCACGGTCCACACCACCCTGGGTGTACCGGACCACTACGGATTCCTGCTTGTGGACTACCTCGTTGACAGTGGCGCCCAACTGGACGCGATCACCCAACGCCGCTGCGATCGATTCCGTCAGCGTGGACGGGCCACCGACGATTCCCTGGCTCAGGCCCTGTCCGATTCCGAGCACGAGGCTGAAGTATCCAATGCCTGCGCCAGCCGAGATCTGGTCCATGTCGCCTGCCGAGCGGGTGACCGTGGTCTTGAACAGGGCTGCGGCGTCCTCGGACAGGTCGCCGATGAAGTCCTGGAAGGAGGCGTTGTTCTCGAAGTCGTAGATGCGCTGCTGGCGCATGGCACCGGATTCGCCCGCACGCTTGCGGACCACGCCGGTGTACTTGGCCACTCCGCTGACCACCTTCATGCCCGCCTTCAACGTGTCGATGCGGGAGGACAGGGACATCGGAATGCGGAAGGGGTAGGTGGCGATGTGCCCCTGCTTGATGAACTTGCCGTTCATGGACAGGGCCTGGAGCGAACCGGGAATCTGGACCGCCGTGACGCCAACCTCGTTGAGCAGCGAATCCGTGGAAGAACCGGCACCGGCGAAGACGTGGCCGCCCCAGTTCAACCAGTAGTTCCCGCGGCGTTCCGAGCGGATGCGGCCACCAACGCGGTGCTCAGACTCCAGCACCAGCGTGTCCCAGTGCCGCAACCGCCACGCTGCCGAGAGACCAGCGAGACCGCCGCCAACAATAACTACGTCTTTCATGAGCTTGAACTTCCTTGTCAGGGGATCACGGTGCGCGGACCCTTGCTGTCTTCCTCGGCAGCTGGAGAACGGTTCCGCCAGTTTCTGGAGAGGTTTCTATGAGGTGCATCCCTAGGCCTTGTGCGCCTGGTCACATATAAAAGATACATCATTGTATGATTAATGCAATAGGTCTTGAGGGTAAAAAAATGCCCGCCAGACGTTTAACGCCGGCGGGCAGGTGGTGCGGAAGCTACTTCTTCAGGCTGATCAGTCTCCACGGGAGCCTCGCGGGACTACCCGAAGGAATATCGAGCGAGATGTCGATGCGCTCCATGTCTTCTTGCAGGAGCAGGGTGCCGGATGCGATCCGGGCGTCGTTCGAGGCAATGACGCGCCCATTCGGGCCCAGGAGAATGACGGAGGGATCCCTGAGCTGCAGGGCGCGCAGGAAGACACCCTCAAGTTTGGCGAGCGTCAGGTCGCAGCCCAGGACATGCGTTCCCTGGGGCGTTGGCGCGGGTGCACACAGGGTGATGATGTTGACGTTGATGCCGCCAATGTCCACGTACGGCCCCACCGCGATAGGGTTGCCGCTCTCCGAGGGAGCCGTGAACCATTCCCGGCTGGTGTAGTCGTAGTAGTTCAGCGATTCCGAGTTGAGGTCGTGGGTCACGAAGCGCGGTTCGGCGCTGCCTTGCGCTGCACGCCACCACTCCAGCCAAAGATGCGCTTCCGGGAGACTTCCCGGCGCGTAAGCAATCCCGGCCCCAACAATGAGCGCGGAGTGGCGGCTGATGAAGGATGCCAAATCCGCTTTAAGGAATGAGTACGCACTCCGGCGCGGAACTCCCTGCCCGGATTCGGCGACAGCCGAAACAGAGGAAGCGATCTTCTCAAGGTCCGCGAAGACCCCACCCACGCTGGACGAGATCGCTTGCGCCGTCCGCTGGAGGGTTTCATGTACAGCCGTCACGTCATGCACTTCCGTCAGACTCCATCGTCAATCTCAGGTGCTGGGCTATCAGGTACTCGGTTTCCGTGCGGGAATGGCGCTCGGCAACGGCTCCCGCCCTGTCAGCATCACGATTCCGGATCGCATCGATGATGGCCAGGTGCTGCTCTACCAGCTCGTCCAGGCTGGCCGCTTCCTCCGCGTGACCCCACCAGAGCGTCATCATCTCAGCCTCGAGTTGGAGCGACGCCGACGTCAGCCGGCTTGACTGCGCCGACACACTGACAGCCACGTGGAAGCGGCTGTCCAGCCGTCGCCGGGTCCGTTCATCCTTTGCTTCGCGATGCTTCTGCACCAGCTCTTCGAGGTGCGCCACATTCTGCGCATCCGCACGGCTCGCGGCCAGCCGGGCTGACATGGAGGAAATCGCCGCACCGAGATCGCCCAGGTCGCGGAGCGATTCAGTACTGGCGTCCTTGAGCTTCCGCTGGAGTTGCCCGTCCGTGAGCTCGATCTGGCCACGTATCACACTGCCGCCGCTGCGCCCGCGGCTCGTCTCGATCAGGCCCTTCGTGCGGAGAGCGGCCAAGGACTGCCGGAGGGTAATCGGGGAAATACCGAGTTCGGCGGCCAGGACCGACTCCGTGGGCAGCCGGTCCCCCTCCGTCAGGATGCCCATCAGGATGGCGGTTTCGATTTGGTAGGACACTTGGTCCGCCCGGCCCAGGCCTTCGGGCTCGCTGCCGCGCAATAAAAGCAGCAAGTCAAGGGCACGGGTCGAGAGTGCCGTGCTCTCCATAAACGGGCCCTCCTCTGGCTGATTCTTGGCAGCTGGGCCGGGAGCCCATTCGCTATTTCCTTGAATCTTTTCACATTAACCAGAGCTAAGTAAGCGTTCACATTATTCTGCACGAACCCCTGCATCCGGGAGCACCACCCCCGGCCTACAGACGCGCCAGCCGCGTGGCCACATGCAGCGCCACCAGCCGTCCGGTACCTCGCGGGTCACCCCCGCTCAGTTCGAAGATCCGCTGCAGCCGGTGGTGCATGGACTGGCGCTCCAAGTGCAGTTCCCGGGCCGCCTGGGCCGTGTTGCAGCCTGAATCCAGCCACACGGTCAGCGTCGCCAGGAGTTCCGAGCGCCTGAGCTTGTCATGTTCGACGACGGCACCCAACTGCCGCTGCACGAAACGTTCGCTCGTGGCCCGGTCCAGCGATTCCCCAGCGAGCAGCTCAACCGCGAAGGCTTCGGCATCAGCGACGCCCGTCCCGGCGAAAGCCAGGCCCAGCGTCCGTCGCGCCTCCGCGAGAGACCATGGGGCCTCGTCGATCCCGGCACCCACCGGCCCCACGGCAATCGCCGAGCCTGCCGGCGCCTCCAAGGAACGCAGCCCTTCGAGGAGGGCCGCACGGCCGGCCGCAGCATCGGCAGGAAGGGCCGCGAGCGCTATCAGCTCAGCGTTGTCCGCGTAGCTCGCGCCGTGCGGAACGCACGAGTCCAGCAGCGCGTCCACTGCGGCGCGCAGGTGCCCAGCGCCCGTCGAGCGAATCACGACGGCGGCAACGGCACCGTCCGCGGGGAACCCTGACGCGGGTCCGAGTTGCTGCAACTGCCAGGACTGGCTTCCCGAATTGATGGCCCGCATGAGTTCGATTCCTGCCAGTTCCTTCAACCCCGGGGGCATGCGTTGCATGAGTGCCAGTCCGAGAATGTCCACCGACCTCTCGCCCGCCACGCGCGCCAGGCCACCATCGCCGCCGTCGGGCACATGCAGCTCAAGGCGGGCCGCCAAAACGCCGCGTACCGGCACGTCCACCAAGGTGACGCTGCCGCCGTCGGCCGCTGAAAGAGGTCCAGCCGCGCCCAAGGTCAAGCCCGACGGCGATACCAGCCTTGCGCCGACGCCCGTCTTTTCCGCCAGGACGGCGAGCAATTGATCGAGTCCGCCGCCATGGGCGAGTTCGGCGGCCATGGCATGGCTTGCCTGGTCCCCGCGCTGGAGTTGTTCCACCGATTCGCTGACCAGCAGCGAGTTGATCTCCTGCATGACGCCAACGAAGGGCACCACGTTGCGCAGCTCGATGACGGGCAGGCCGGCGGCCTGGGCGGCTTCCAGCATGGCTTCCGGGACCTCCGGCAACCCAGGTCCGGTCTCCAAGGCCAAGGCCGAAATTCCGCGCGCGGCCAGTTCACGTACATACCCGGCCTGGCGTTCGGGGGTGACGTCCGCGAGGCCTTGCCCTCCGCTGAGGAGCAGCTCTCCGCCACTGAGCAGGGGCGCGATGTCCAGGACCTCGCTGGAATGGACCCAACGGACAGGACGGGAAAGCGCGCCGGGGATGTCAGTGCGAAGCAAGGGGTCTGCGGCCTTCAAACTTTGGTAGGCGAGCGCTTCGCCGAGCACAAGGGACATGACACTCCGTCATTTGTTTGTTCATTCTGTTAGACACATCGTATCTTGTTGCTGTGATGTGGCGCACATAATCTGGGAGTGTCCCTTTCACACACGGAGGCTCTCCCATGCAAGACAACCTCTCCCCCGCGCATTCAGAACCAGCCACCCCTGGTCAGGCGCAGTCGGGTACGGCAACGGCGCCGGGCCACGACAGCGAAGCCTGGCTCCAGCCCATCCCCGAGTCGGACCGGACCCGCCGCGTCTCCGGTCAATTCTGGATCTGGGCCGGCGCCAACCTCGCCCCCATCAACTGGGTTCTCGGCGCCCTCGGAATCCACCTTGGCCTTGGCTTCGCGGACACCGTGACTGTCCTGGTCCTGGGAAACCTGATCGGCATGCTGCTCTTCGGCTGCTTCGTCCTCCTGGGCCAAAAAACAGGCGCCACCGGCATGGTGCTGGCCCGGGCGGCTTTCGGCCGGCGCGGCAACTACCTCCCCGCCGCGATCCAGGCCCTCCTGGTCATCGGCTGGTGCGCAGTCAACACCTGGATCATCCTGGACCTGGTCATGGCGCTCTTCGGAACGCTCGGCTGGGTAGACCCCAACGCCCACAACCACGGCTGGAAGATCGGCGTGGCCACCGCGATCATGGCGGCCCAGGTGGCGATCGCCTGGTTCGGCTACAAGGCCATCGCGGCCTTCGAGCGTTGGACGGTCCCGCCCACCATCATCATCCTCGCGGTCATGTCCGCCGTGGCGTGGTTCGGCATGAAGATCGACTGGAGCTACGCGGGACCTGCCGGCAACATCCTGACGGGCTCGGAACGGATCGCCGCCATGAGCGCCGTCATGACCGCGATCGGCATCGGCTGGGGCATCACGTGGTTCACGTACGCCGCGGACTACTCACGCTTCGTCAGCACCTCCGTGCCCAAGCGCAAGGTGTACCTCGCCTCTGTCCTTGGCCAGTTCATCCCCGTGGTGTGGCTCGGCATTCTCGGCGCCAGCCTGGCAACCAACAGCGGTGAAATCGATCCAGGCAAGCTCATTGTGCAGAACTTCGGCGTCCTGGCGCTGCCGGTCCTCCTGATGGTGCTGCACGGCCCCATCGCCACCAACATCCTCAACATCTACACGTTCTCGGTGGCCACGCAGGCACTGGACATCAACATCAGCCGGCGGAAACTCAACCTGTTCGTGGGCGTCTTCTCGCTGGCCGCCGTCGTCTTCTTCATCTTCCAGGAGGACTTCGCCGCGGTGCTCGACGCCTGGCTGATCGGGCTCGTCGCCTGGGTGGCCGCATGGGGCGGGGTAATGCTGGTGCATTACTTCTGGCTCGAAAAGCGCTGGCCCGCCAAAGTGGAACGTCTGTTCGACGGCATCGGCACCCACAGGCTCCCCGTGGTCAACTGGGCCGGAATCACCTCCCTGCTGGTCGGCATCTTCGCCACGTGGCTGTTCATGTACGGACTGATCCCCATCATGCAGGGACCGATAGCCGTGGCCCTCGGCGGCTGGGACCTCTCGTGGCTCGCGGGCGGCCTGACCAGCGCAGCCGCCTATGCCGTCCTCGGCCCGCGGGCACACCGGAAATTCCTGCTCTCGGATTCCAACCATGTCTCCGTCACGCAGCCCGCCCCGGCCTCCACACCCGAACCGGCAGCGTAACCGCTCCTCGGAAGGACACATCATGAACCAGCCCGCCTTCGCGGACTCCCTGCACCCGATCACCTGGCCCGAGGGTTTCACGGCCGCCGCCTCGTTTACCTTCGATGTGGATGCCGAGTCCTGCACCATCGCCCACGACCCCGCCAGCACCAGACGCATGTCGCTCATGAGCCACCAATCGTACGGCCCCAAGATCGCCGTGCCCCGCTTGCTGCAGATCCTGGATCGCCAGGACATCAAGGCTTCGTTCTTCATCCCGGGCTTCACGGCAGAGAGCTACCCGGACATCGTCCGCCGGATCGCCGACGGCGGACACGAAATCGCCCACCACGGCTACCTTCACGAGCCCATGCAGGGCATCGACGCCGCCACCGAGGCCAGCTACCTGGACCGCGGCCTGGAAGCCTTGGACAAAGTGGCTGGCGTCCGGCCGCTCGGCTACCGGGCACCATGGTGGGAGCTCAACTGGCACACTCCAGCACTGCTTGCGGACCGCGGCTTCCTTTACGATTCAAGCCTGCTCGACGGCGACGCCCCCTACCGCCTGGCCGTGGCCGACGGCGCCTCCCGGGAGGCCGGCGACTCCAGGGACATCGTGGAGATTCCCGTGGACTGGGCGCTGGATGATTGGGAGCAGTACGGCTTCTACCCCGGAGTGACCGGAAGCGGGGTCATCGAGAGCCCCGCCAAGGCCCTGGAAATGTGGACCCTCGAAGCCGAGGCCCACCATGCGCAGGGTAGCTGCTTCATCCTCACCAACCATCCCTTCATTTCGGGAAGGCCGTCCAGGGCAGTCGCGCTGGAGCAGTTGATTGAGCGGGTAAAGGGACTCGACGGCATGTGGGTCACCACCCTGGCCGAGATCGCCCAACACACCGCGGCCACGGTCCAGGAGGTTCATTCCTTGGCCCGGATCGACGTTCCACTCTTCCCGGGAGCCGGCGCCACGTTCCGCCCGGCCCAGGTCAAGGTCCCTGCGCTCACCTGAGCCGCCAGCACCTCCGCCGAGTTGGCAAAAGATGACAATGTTGCCGCCCAACATTGTCATCTTTTGCCATCTCGGCGCGGGGTTTAAGGGGTGACGGCGTTGATCCACACGCCTATCACCCACGTGCTCGCAGCCGCGCACGCGAGTCCGAACTCCACCAGGATGCCGATGCCGGTGGCCTTGAGTGCTGCGCCACTTGAACGGACAGCGGAGGGGAAATTCCGTGTCCTGAGGACTTCACTCAGCAACAGCCCGACGGCGAAACCCACGAAGAGGCCGACCACCGGGATCACGAACATGCCCACCACGCCAAGGAGCACTCCCACCAGGACCGACCTGTTGGGAATCCCGTGTTGCTTCATCTTGCGCCCGGTCAACACGGCACTGGCCGCCATTCCGGCAATGACAAACACCAGCCCGACACCGAAGATCACCCATCCGAGCGTCCCCGCACCGCCCCAAATCGCCCACGCCAAAAGGCTCACACCAATAAGGATGCTCCCCGGCAAGACAGGAACGATGGTGCCTGCAACGCCCACTGCGATCGCGAGGCCGCACAGGATGGTCACGATCACTTCGGCATTCATGGCCCCAGTCTAGGTGCGGCTCCAAAGCCTGACGGCAGCAGCTGACTTAACACAAGAACGACGGCGACCCTCCCCAGCACGGGACGGTCGCCGTCGTCGGTCTTGCGTCAGGTGACCGCTACTTGGTCACGGCTGCGGCAACTGCCGCGGTGACGGCCGGTGCCACGCGGGCATCCAGCGGGCTCGGAACGATGTAGTCGGCGGAAAGGTCTTCCTCGGCCAGTTCGGCGATGGCACGGGCGGCGGCGATCTTCATCTCCGAGGTAATGCGGCGGGCACCGGCATCCAGGGCACCGCGGAAGATGCCCGGGAAGGCCAGGACGTTGTTGATCTGGTTCGGGAAGTCGCTGCGGCCCGTGGCTACCACGGCGGCGTGCTTGCGGGCGACCTCGGGCAGGACTTCGGGGTCCGGGTTGGACAGTGCGAAGACAATCGACTGATCGTTCATGAGCTCCAGGTGCTCTTCGGCGAGCTTGGAGGATGAAACGCCAACGAAGACGTCCGCTCCGGTGAGTGCCTCGGCCGGTCCGCCGCTGACACCGCGGGGGTTGGTGCGCTGGGCGAATCGGGCCTTGACGCTGCCGGAATCAGCCACGAGGTCTGCGCGTTCGGCATTGATGACGCCCTTGGAGTCGAGCAGGACGACGTCCTTGACGCCTACTGCCAGGAGGATCTCGGCAATCGCGATGCCTGCGGCACCGGCGCCGGAGACAACAACCTTCAGGCCCTCGATGGCGCGGTTGGTCACCTTGGCGGCGTTGGTCAGGGCTGCGAGAACCACGACGGCGGTGCCGTGCTGGTCGTCGTGCATGACAGGGACGTCCAAGGCCTCGATGAGCCGCTCTTCGAGTTCGAAGCAGCGCGGGGCAGAGATGTCTTCGAGGTTCACGGCACCGAAGCTCGGGCGGAGGCGCACCAAGGTCTCGATGATCTCGTCAACGTCGGTGGTGTTGAGCACCAGCGGGATGGAGTCGAGGTCGCCGAAGGTCTTGAAGAGGGCGGACTTGCCCTCCATGACGGGGAGGGACGCGCTGGGGCCGATGTTGCCAAGGCCCAGTACGGCGGTGCCGTCGCTAACCACAACAACAAGGCGCTCGGCCCAGGTGTGGGTGCGGGCAAGCTTGGGGTCGGCGTGGATGGCGCGGCTGACCTGCGCAACGCCGGGGGTGTACGCGATGGAAAGGTCGCGCTTGTCGTTCAGGGGAACCGTGCTGGAAACCGTCAACTTGCCGCCTTCGTGGGCGGTGAAGATTTCCTCTTCGGTCAGAACCAGGTTTTCAGTAGCTTCAGTTGTCTCGATGGACACGTCTTTGTCTCCTCAGGCTAGCCGTGGACCCACGGCGTGATGAATGGCAGGAACAGAACTGCGGTGCGGGCCATGGGTGGCTGGCCCGGCGGTGAGTCTGCAGATATGGGCTGCTAGCCGCTTCGGTAAAATCCAGCCTAGGGAAGAATCCAAGGTACAAGATTCAATACCTAAAGAGACGATTCGAGAGTAAAACGTTCAACCAGCCAATAATGTGAGCCAGGTCATGCAGAAAAGCCCGTTTTTAGGGGCATGTGGTCTAGACCGGTGGACACCAAATGTCATTCACCAGTCAGCAAAGTGCACGCTTTCTTGAGATCCTTCTCCGCTTCGAAGAGGGACAACCTGCGGCAACGGACAGCCTGGACCAGACCACTCACCAGATGCAGCAGGATGCGCGCCTTGACCGAGTCATTGCCGGAATCCTCGCTGAGGGAACCCACCACTTCCTGGGACAGCGAATCGATCTCGCGGAGCAACTGGGCGGTGTCCGTGTCCTTGCCGGCAGGGCGGATGAGGCAGTGCTCAACACCGGGTTGCATGACCCGGAGATGGAAGATCTCCATCATGAGGCCCGCCAGCTGGCCTTTGCCGTGGCGCTGCCGTACGCCGTCGCGCAATTCCCGCAACTGCTGCCGGTAAACAGCCAGCATGAGGTGCGCCGTCGAAGGGAAGTAGCGGTATAAGGTACCCAGCGGCACATCCGCCCGCGCCGCGACGTCGGACAGGCTCAGGGTGTCGAACTGGCGCTGCGCGAAGCCGGCCGCGGTCTTCAGGATGCGGGCATAGCGCAACAACTGCCGCGGGGTAGTGGGCGCGGCAGCCATGCGGGGCAGCCCTGTGGTCAGATCCAGGGAGTACGGTTCCAGTGAATTTGCTGCAGACATCTCCGGCGATCTCTTGGGAAGCTGGCAAGGAAGCGGCCGGTCGAGGATGGAACCGCGGCTGGCCGATCGCATCAATGATACGGGAGCAAAATGACCGTTTCCTGAAAGCCGCCGCGGACGGCGCCGCCAGCGCGCTCCAAGGATTCAACCGCACGTGACCATAAACTTCAGGAAGTCTCAGACAGCACACACGGGAGGATCACGCATGGGGACATTACGACGCCGGATGGCAGCGGCGCTGCTCACAGCGGCTGCGGCGGCCATGGCACTGAGCCCCCTGCCGGCGTCGGCGGCTCCCAGCAACGGGCCCGACCCTGTGGTTAACGGCCAGCCGTTCGTGGGCAAGACCCTCACCACGGACATCGGACCATACACGTTCTACGGATGCGGCGGCGGAAAAGGCCCCGATTTCACCATCTACTGGACCCGCGACGGTTTCCTCGTGGCCGGGGAAACGGGCAGGAACTACGTACTGCAGCAGGACGACGCCGGCTCCAGGATGGCCGCGCACCTGACGGCGAGCAAGACCGCCTGCTCCGGCGAAACCCTCCACAGCAACGAGACCGCCCCCGTGGGATCGGTCAACCGCGCCGCCGGGTTCACGGGGCGGTCCTTCGAACTCCTCGCACGCGGCTCCGATGGCTCCCTGGCGCTCTACGGCCGCACCGGCAACGCGTGGGACGCCGCCCGGACCGTGGGGTGGGGTTGGAACATCTTCAACCTGGTCTTCTCCCCGGGCGACTTCAACGGCGACGGCAAAGCCGATGTGATTGCCCGCGATGCTGCAGGCACTTTGTACCTCTACGCCGGTGACGGGACCGGGGGTTGGAAGCCCGCGCAGACCATCGGCAAGGGATGGAACATTTTCGATTCCATCGTCAGCCCCGGCGATTTCAACGGCGACGGTACGAATGACATCCTCGCCCGCGAGCCCGGCGGCGCCCTCTATCTGTACCCGGGCAATGGCTCCGGAGGCTGGTTGACGAGGACCGCCGTCGGGCAGGGCTGGCAGGTGATGGACGCGCTCCTGACACCTGGCGACTTCAATGGTGACGGCAAAGTGGACGTGCTGGCCCGCGACCGCAGCGGTTACCTGTATTTCTACGGCGGCAACGGCGCAGGTGGCTGGACGCGGTCGTGGCTGATCGGCGTCGGCTGGAACACGCTGAAGTCCGCGGGCGCTGCAGGCGACTTCGACAAGGACGGCAACCCGGATGTCTACGGCGTGGACGCCCAAGGACGGCTGGTGGTCTATTACAGCGACGGCAAAACGGGTTGGCGCGGTTCCGAAGTGGCCGGCAATGGATGGGGCAGCTTCACAGCGATCTTCTAGGGATATCCCAGCCGCGGTACCATTAACCGCATAAAGTCTGGGGAGGACGCCATGTACGCTTCATCACGCCCGACGTCCGGCGTGCGCCGAGCCGTATCAGGAATCGCTGCCGCATTGATCGCGGCAGCCGCCTTCGCACCCGCACCCGCCATGGCAACCATGGACCCCGACCAGCCGGTGGTGCACGGGGCACCGTTCGTCGGTTCGACCCTCACGGTCGAGATCGAGCAGGGCTCGTTCAGCGGTTGCGGTGCGGCCGCCGGACCGGACTACAGCATCTACTGGACCCGTGACGGCGTCCTTTCTTCGAGGCAGTGGCCGAACTACGTCGTCACCGAAGAGGACCGCGGAGCAACCATCGCAGCCCACCTCGTGGCCAGCCAAAATGGTTGCGATCCCGTGGAAGTCGCCAGCGCGGAAACAGCACCCGTCTCCGCGTCCCACCGCCCCAACGGCTTCACCGGGCGCAGCGCTTTCGAGCTGCTGGCCCGCCGCTCCGACGGCACGCTCATGATGTACCCGCGAATCAACAGCACCTGGGAATCCGCCCGCACCGTGGGCCCCGGCTGGAACGGCTTCACCACCGTACTGTCCCCCGGCGACTTCAACGGCGACGGCACCAACGACGTCCTGGCCCGCGACTCCTCCGGCCGGCTTTTCCTCTACGAAGGAACGGGCGACGGCGGTTTCCGCGGCGGCCGCCAGATCGGCAGCGGCTGGAACGCGTTCACGTCCATCGTCTCCCCTGGCGACTTCAACGGCGACGGGAACAATGACATCCTGGCCCGTGATTCGTCCGGAAACCTCTACCTGTACCCGGGCAACGGCAACGGCGGCTGGTTGAACCGCTCGCTCGTGGGCACCGGCTGGAACGTCCTCAACCAGATCATCACTCCCGGCGACTTCAACGGAGACAACAACGTGGACGTCCTGGGACGCGACACCTCCGGCAACCTGCGCCTGTACAAGGGCAACGGCAACGGCGGGTGGAGCGGATCCGCCACCATCGGCTGGGGCTGGGGCGGCATGTCCAGCATCGCCGCAGCGGGCGACATCGACGGCAACGGCAACATGGACGTCTTCGCAGTGGATGGTTCCGGACAGTTGCTCGCCTACTACGGCGACGGCGACGGCGGCTGGAACGGCTCCGGCGTCATCGGCTGGGGCTGGGGCGGATTCAACGCGGTTTTCTAAGCCGATTTCGGTTGCTTTTCGGGCTTGACTTGTCTTTTCCGTGAAGTTTTGTCAGGGAATTCCCAGCTTCGGGTTTTCTCCATGTACTCTCTAGTCACTTACACCAGCCGGTTGTCTGTGGCCGGCCTGAATTGGGGGAATCATGGGGAGCACTCCTGTGCGCTTTCTGACTATGTCCGCGCGCACTCGGGCGCTTCTTGCCGGCATGGTGGTTGCGCTGGTTGCCATGCTGTTGACGCCGGCTTCGCCTGCCACCGCGGCTGCCCCTGTGCTCTCGACTTTCGCCCGCACGTCAGCGGCAATCGTCGACGCCGGCGCTCCCGTCACGTTCAACTTCACGACTTCCGTAGCGGTCAAGCGCGTTGAAGTCAGCCTCCGGAGCGCGGCAGGCACCCACACGCTTGCTTGGGTCCTCGCCGCAGGCGCCAAGAGTGGCACCGTCACGGGCGTGGCAGCTGCGTCTTCATGGACCAACGGAAACATCGAGGTCAGCTTTGTCCAGGTGATCACCACAACGGGAGCCTCCCAGGTGTACTACCGGGGCGGGAATGTCTATCCTCCTGGCACAGGCGCGTCACCCTTTGGCGATCCAGCCGGGCAGGACTTCAAGATGAAGAACCCCATGCTTCCCTATGCAGCAGCGGTTCCCACCGCCCTGACGCCTGTGAAAGGCAGCTTGGCCCCGGGCCAAAATGCCCAAGTGCAGGTCAAGCTCTCCCAGGTGGCGCAGGACGTGCGCCTGGTTTACCGGGATGCTTCCGAAGTGACTACCTTTGAGCTTGCGTGGACCGGCAACCCGGCCCCGGGGCCACTGACTGTCGTTGCCACCGGTGCCGTCACCCCGGCACAGGCTTCCGGCTCATACACGCTGGAACGCGTGGTGGTCAGCTACTTCGACGGCCTGGCCAGGGATACCTACCTCCGCGATGGCACCCTCGAACGGACGGCTCCGGTTCCGCTGGGATCTGTTGCGCGAGCTACTCTTTCCGCGGGCGACTTCGCCGTGAACAACCCGGCGAAGGTTCTGCAGAAGCTCACGCCTACGGTCGCCCCGAGCATTCAGGGGGAGCTTGTCTACAACACCACGCTCTCGATCAACCGGGGAACGTGGCCGGTTGAGCCCACCTTCTCTGACTTCCAGTGGTACCGCAACGGGAACCCCATTGACTACGCCCGGGCCGATACCTACCAGTCCAACATGACAACGGACCCCGGCAACCTGGTGTGGGTCAAGATGACGGTCCGCGCCCCTGGGTATTTGCCGACGAGCGCTTCGACGACAGTCTTTGGGCCCATGCCGCGCCGTGTCTGGGTCAGCAACCTGCGGATCACCGGTGATGCCAGCGTGGGAGGCCGCCTTTACCTTGAGCACGGTGCGGCCGGGGTGGATCCGGAGGGTGGACAGCCCTCCTACACCTACGTGTGGAAACGCAACGGCACCCCGATTCCGGGCGCGACATCGCGGGAATACAGGCCGACGACTGCCGACAAGGGCGTCATCATCACCGCCGGCGTGACTGCGAGGTTCGATGCAGGATCGGCAGTCACCGAAGTTGTGGACCTCGTCGGCCCCCTGGCCGACAAGACCCGGGGCAAAGGCTTTAACGCGGACGGTACCGGCGACATCTTTGCCCGTGATGGCGCAGGAAACCTTTGGCTCTACCCAAGCAACGGGTCCGGCGGCTGGTTGCCGGCACAGCGAATCGGCCAAGGCTGGAACACGTTCAACTCGCTGTTCTCACCGGGCGACTGGGACGGCGACGGCAACGTTGACGTGATGGCCCGGGACGGCGCAGGCAGGCTCTTCCTGTATCAGGGCAACGGCCAGGGTGGCTGGCTCCGCTCCTACCAGGTTGGCCAGGGGTGGGGGTCCATGAAGGACATCGTCGCTCCCGGGGACTTCAACAGCGACGGCACTGCGGACCTGATCACGCGCGATGCGTCCAACATCATGTGGGTGTACCCCGGCAATGGCCGCGGCGGGTTCCTGACTCCCTACGTGCTCAGCCGGGGCTACCAAGAAGGGGGCTGGCAGGAATTCAATGCCTTCGTTTCGCCCGATTCGCGCATCATCTTTGCGCGGGACAGCCAGGGCAACTTGCGTAAGTACAACGGTGCCGGCAACGGCTACTTCTACGACAACGCTTGGACGCCGAACGCCTTCAGCTCCTACGCGGGATACGACTGGGCGGGCTTCAGCCGCATCGGAGCACCAGGCGATTTCGACAGTGACGGAGTGCCCGAAGTGTACGGAATACATCCGGACGGGCGGCTCACCATGTTCTACGGGCTGGGCCACGTAGCCCTCAAGCGCCAGGCGACCATTGGGTGGGGCTGGGGCGGATTTACGGCCGTTTTCTAGGCCATGCCTGCAATGCATTCAAATGACACGGGGGACACACCTTGACCACTTCCCACGCCGCGGGCAATCGGCCCCGGCCTCTTCTGCTCCGCCTCCTTTCGGCCCTGATGGGACTCACCCTGGCCGGTACCGTGCTGGCCTCGGTACCTCTCATGGCAGCCGAGCCATCCGCGGCGGCGGAGCAACAAGCTCCAAAGTTGACGTGGGTTCAACGCGTGTCTGCCTCGACGGTGGCCCCCGGCGCCAAGGTGCAACTCACGTTCAAATTGGCCGAGCGGGCTCAACGTGTGGAGTTCATTTACATGGACGAGTCCCGCGTTACTCAACATAAGGTCGTGTGGGCTGGGACGCCTGCCACAGGCCCCCTGAGTGCAACGGCAGCGCTGACCCTACCGGCGGACGTGTTTCACGGGTCCTACACGCTGCAAAGCGTCTTCGTCACCTATGGCAATGGTGAGTGGCAGAGCGACGTAGCCTACTACCGCGACAACACGAATAGTTACCCATTTCCCGTCGCTTGGGATTCGATGGACTTTGCGGTGAACAATCCCACCAGAGTGCTGGCCCCCAACTCCGCAGAAACGCTGCCGTCGCTAACAATCGCCGAATCCAACTATTCCTCACCGCGGTATGAAGTTCGCGAAGGCACCTGGGCCGCGACGCCGTCGCACTACGGCTACGAGTGGTTCCGCGACGGCGTCCGGCTGAACTCGAGGTGGTTTGACGTTCCGCAGAGCGTCGCCGGAACGGGCTCGGGCCTGACCCTCAAGCTGACAGCGTTTGCTGCCGACCACCTGCCGGAGACGGTCGAAACCAAGCCTTTCTACTTGGTCAGCGCTTCAATTCCGGTCGTCTCGGGATACCCCGTTGTCCGAGGCACGGTAGGAGCAGTATTTGACCCGTCCAGCATCAAGGGGCTCCCGGCGGGAGCCAAACCGACGTACAGCTATCAATGGCTCCTGAACTACTCGGAGCCGATCCCTGGAGCTACGGGAGCCACCTACTCCCCGAAAGCGTCCGACGCCGGGAAACCGCTGGGTGTCGCCGTCGTCATTCGCTATGCAGGCAGCATTGTGGGCCTGTTAACCAGCCCCAGCATGTCTACCGTGGTCAAATTCCAGTCCATGCTCCGCGACTTCGATGGCGATTCCAGGCCAGACGTCCTGACCAGGAAACCGAACGGCACGCTGACGCTCTTCTCCGGCAGCACCTACGGCACGTTTGCCAGCGGCAGCAAGGACGTTGGGTGGGGATGGGCCAACTTCACGGCGCTGCTGTCCCCCGGTGATTTCGACGGCGACGGCACCATGGACGTCATGGCGAGGGACAAGTCCGGACAGTTGTGGCTGTATCGCGGCAACGGGAAAGGCGGCTGGCTTGGCTCGTCAGTCATCGGAACGGGTTGGGCCGGGTACAGCGAAATCATCCCGGCCAGCGACTTCAATGGTGACGGAACAAGCGACGTCCTTGCCCGGGATCCACAGGGCCGGCTCTTCCTCTACCCCGGCAACGGACGCGGCGGGTGGCTGCCTTCCTCACAGGTGGGACAGGGCTGGAACGGCTTCAACAGGGTCTTCAGCCCGGGCGACTTCAGCGGCGACGGTGTCTCGGACCTCCTGGCCCGTGGCACCGACGGCACGCTCCATGCCTACTACCCCAACGGCAAAGGCGGTTGGGCTTCGTCCCGGACGTTGATGGGTAACTACTCGTCGAGCCGCTACATGGGTGGTTTGGGCGGGTTCAACACATCGGAGCCGTACAACTACTTCTTCAGCGTCACGGACCAGGGCGTGTTCAAGACAGAGCAGATGGGGTCCGAGCTGTACAGCTACTCTCGACAGACACATGAGCCCGGCAGTGGTTGGGGCTACCTGACGGCAGTGTTCTGATCTTGCCTGAGGACACGAATTCACAAGAATCCGCCGGTCATCAGCCCGGCTTGAATGGGGGAACCATGGGGAGCAGTCCTCGGCGCCGTGCGCGCACCTGGCTGGCAGGTCTTACCGCCAGCATCGCACTGATCGGTGGGCTGGGCTTCGCACCCGCAGCCTACGCCGATGACACTTTCGCGCCAGTCCCGGTCGCTGTATCCACGACGCCGGAATCGATCGGGTCGGGCGGCCAGGCAACGTCGCGGGTCACCTTCGAGACGTCCAGTCCAATCAGCAACTTCTACGTCTTCTTCCGGAACACCATAACCGGGGAATGGCACCGGGGGCTGACTCAGGGTTCGTTCAACCAGGCCGACTCCACGTACTCATTCAATGTGGTGTTTCCACAACCTGGCACAGCGCCGGGTACGTACAGAGCCGAGTTTCTGCAGTTCAGCAATGCCGCCGGCCAGGAGTTCGGATACCTGCGCGACGGATCACTAGTACACAACCCGGGGGCGGCTCCGGCTTCCGGGACTGCAGCCGTGTCCCTGGCGGGCTTGGACTTCAACTACAACACTCCGTTCGATATCGACCGTCCGCACACAAGCGGCTTCTACCGGCCATATTTGCTGGCGACCCCTTACAACATGAGCCTGTTCGTCCGCCTGTCCGATGGCCGCCTTGGTCTCTACCCCACAGGCGGGAATGCAACCTGGTTGCAGGCCGGCCAGGTCGGATCCGGTTGGCAGATTTTCAACACCATGTTTGCCGCGGGCGACTTCAACGGCGACGGCGAGAACGACGTCATTACACGCGACAACGCGGGCTCGTTGTTCCTCTACCCAGCGAATGGCCAGGGCGGTTGGTACCCGCGCCAGCAGATCGGCTGGGGCTGGGGCATCTTCAGCAGCATCTTCGCGGCCGGTGATTTCAATGGCGACGGCCACAACGATCTGCTGGCACGGAAGGCCAACGGAGAACTCGTGCTCTACCCGGGCAACGGCCACGGCGGCTTCCTCGCGTCCTCCACCGTCGGCTGGGGCTGGAATGGCATGACCTCGATCTTCTCCCCCGGCGATTTCGACGGCGACCACAAGCCTGATGTCTTGGCGCGCGACAGTGCCGGCAACCTTGTCTTCTACGGCGGCAACGGTCTGGGTGGATGGACCACCAGCAGGGTCATCGGGCAGGGCTGGAACGCCATCACCAAGTTGGGCGGAGCCGGCGATTTCGACGGCGACGGCGCCAACGACGTGTGGGGCATCGACACCTCGGGCCAGATGCGCATGTACTACGGCAACGGTTCGGGCGGCTGGAAGAGCTTCGGCGTGGTTGGTTGGGGCTGGGGTGGCTTCAATGCTGTCTTCTAAGAGGGTTGATCGCGTTTCCGGAGCTGTTCGGGGCGCACGGCGGGGCCTGGCATTTCTGACGGCAACCCTTGTGGCCGGCAGCACTGCGGTTCTGGGTCCGGCTGCGTCCGCCGCCGTTCCACGGACGGACGCTTCCGTGACGAGTGTTTCCGCGAACGTGCCCGCGCGGCAGGTCTACATGGGCCAGCCGAAGCTCAACGGCGACCCCACAGTTGGTGGACTGCTGAAAGCCGAGCTCGATGGCTACGCCCCTTTCGTCGTTCCTGAGGGTGGGACGCCCAGCTTCAGCTACACCTGGACGCGTGACGGCCAAGTCATTCCCGGGGCAACTGCTTCCACGTACCGCGCCACCCAATCGGACATGGGTCGCGTGATCGCTGCTTCCGTCACGGTGTCCTACGACTCCGAATCGAAGCTGACCTTGCAGGCCGACTATCCGCTCCGGATTGCCGCCAAGCCGCGTGCCCGCGGCTTCGATGGAGACGGAACCCTGGACCTCTTTGCCCGGGACAGCGCCGGAAGGCTCCTGCTCTACCCCACCGATGGTCGCGGCAACTGGCGTCCGGCCCAGGTGCTGGGAACCGGCTGGAATGTCTTCAACACGTTGTTCTCGCCTGGCGACTTCGACGGCGACGGAACTGTGGACGTCATCGGCCGTGATGGCCAAGGCCGGTTGTTCCTTTACCAGGGGAACGGTACGGGCGGCTGGAAGAAGGCGTTCCAGATTGGCCAGGGCTGGCAGGATTTCCGGTCCGTCTCCGCGGCCGGCGACTTCAACGGCGACGGTACCAACGACATTATTGCCGTCGACCGCTGGTACCAAGCGATTCTCTACCCCGGAAATGGACGCGGTGGATGGCTCCAGCCCTATGGGGTGGACACCTACTGGATCAATCAGGATCCCGTCTTCACCGTTGGACATTTCGGTGGTACTAACAAGCTCGGGGTTGTTGCCCGAGACATTCACGGACACCTGACTCTGCACGAGACCACTCGCAGCGGCTGGTTTGATGTCCAGACCAGCGGGATCGGGTGGGGATTCAACGGTTTCCCTGTGGTTGGCTCGGCGGGTGATTTCAACGGCGACAACAATGTTGATGCGTTCAGCGTCGACACCTCCGGCCGCCTCACCATGTACTACGGGAAGGGCGCGGACTACCTGACGAGTGGACGCCCTGACATCCGTTGGTACGGCCAATCAGTGGTCGGCTGGGGTTGGGGTGGCTTCACGGCCGTCTTCTAAACGAGTCCCCGCCTATGCCCCTCTGACCACTCTTCGCCTCGCCCTTCCGGGCCTCTTCCCACAGGAAAACACGTGAACTCTTTTGCCGTCGCGCGCTCCAAGGCGCCGCGCCGCCGTCGTCCTTTCTCAACCATTGCCGCTGTAGCGCTGGCCTGCGGTCTCCTGGCAACCGGCCTGCCTGCAGCGGCGGCAGCACCAACTGTTGCCGCGCCCATGCGACAGGTCTACATGGCCCCGCCTGAACTGACCGGTGAACCTGCGGTGGGAGGTCTGCTCAAGGCCGACCTCAGCTGGACCACTCCCACGGTTGTGCCCGAGGGCGGTTCCCCGGCATTCACGTACTCCTGGATGCGCGACGGCCAGGCGATTCCGGGTGCCACGGGGCAAACCTACCGGGTAACGATGGCGGACTACGCCCGCGTCATTTCAGCCGCGGTCACCGTCACTTTCGACGCCGAATCAACCCTCACCCTGCAATCACGCGAATCCCTGCGAATCGCGGCGAAGCCCCGTGCCCGTGGATTCAACGGGGACAACACCATGGATATCTTCGCCAGGGACTCGGCGGGACGCCTGCTGCTCTACCCGACGGATGGCCGGGGACACTGGCAGGCTGCCCAAGTGATCGGAACCGGCTGGAACACGTTCAACCACCTTTTCTCGCCGGGCGACTTTGACGGCGACGGCACCGTTGACGTCATGGGACGCGACGGCCAAGGACGTTTGTTCCTCTACCAGGGCAACGGCTCCGGCGGCTGGAAGAAGGCAATCCAAGTGGGGCAAGGCTGGCAGGGATTCACGGCAATTTCGGGTGCCGGAGACTTCAACGGTGACGGTACCAACGATCTCATTGCCCGCGACCCATCAAGCAACATCGTCCTTTACCCCGGAAACGGAAGAGGTGGGTGGCTGCCTTCCTACACCATCGGATGGGGTTGGGGCCGCTTCGACTCCATCTTCAGCGTGGGGCACTTCCAGGGGCGGAGCGATCTCGCGGTTGCTGCCCGTGGACCTTATGGCAACCTCAACGTCTTTGAAACTCCCAGGAACGGCTGGTTCGAAAAGTACGCAGGAGTCAGCGTCGGATCGGGCTGGGAAGCCCTCACCACCATTGGCTCCGCCGGTGACTTCAATGGCGACGAGAACATCGACGTCTTCTCCGTCGACACGAGCGGTCGTCTCAACATGTACTACGGAAATGGCGCGGATTACCTCGCCAACGGCCTGCCGGGCGGCTACTGGAAGGGCCAGGAGACTGTCGGTTGGGGTTGGGGTGGCTTCACCGCCGTGTTCTAAACCGGCTACGCCACGCTCTTGATCTTCACCACGAACACGGCGCCCAGCAGGCCGATGACTGCGGCGGCTACGTACAGCAAGGTGTAGCTCTTCAAGCCTTCGACGAACGGGAGCGCGAGCACCGGGGCCAACACCTGGGGCAGCGAGTTGGCGATATTGATGACACCAAGGTCCTTCCCACGGTCCAAAGCCGTGGGGAGGACCTGCGTGATTAAGGCAAAGTCCACCGCCAGGTAGGCGCCGAAGCCGATTCCCAGGACGATCGCGCCGGCAAGGGCACCGGGCCACGTAGGTGCGAAGGCGAGGATCAGCGAAGCCACCGCGATGATCACGGACGACGCGATAACCAACGGCTTGCGTTTGCCCAGCCGGTCACTCAAACGCCCACCCAAAACGCTCGTGATAATGACCGCGATGGCATACAGCCCGGTGAGGATGAGGACGCCGAATGCGGGGTCGATTCCCTCGGTCTCCTTCAAATGCACGGCATCGCTCAGGAAGAACAACAGGTACAGGGTCACCATGTGGTTTCCCGTACTGACCAGCAGTCGGGTCAGCCAGGCCCAGCCGAAATCGGGATAGCGCTTGGGGGACACCCAAAAGCCTTTGGCGAAAGCCACGAAGTTGAACGGCGGACGTTCCTGCTGGGGCAGGCTCTGATCGTCGTTCTTGAACAGGTAAAGCACGACGCCGGCCAGCAGCGCTGCGGCGCACAGCCAGTAACCAACGGCGAAGTTTCCGGACACGACGGCGGCAATCACCGCGCCGAGCAAGATACCCACCGTTTGTCCCATGGCTGCCAGGCCGCCCACAGTTCCGCGCTGCGGGACGGGAACACGGTCCGGGACCGCGGCAGTAATGGCTGCATACATGCCGTTGGCTCCGGCCTGGACAACGCACCAGAGCAGCGTCATGACAGCGACGTTCGGAGCCCCGGACAGGGCAACCAGCGCGATGGCGCCGAGGATCGCACCAAACAGGACCCAGGGAACCCGGCGACCGTGACGTGACGTGGTTCTGTCACTGAAAGCCCCAAACAGTGGGTTGGCCACGAGTGAGACGGCTGCCCCGCACCCCGTCACCAAAGCCAGGATGGCTTCCTTTTGGCCTTCGTCGAAGTGCGCTGCCTGCTGGCCCAGCAGGACTTGGAGGGGTCCGAAAAAGGCTGCATTGATGCCCAGGTTGACCAGCACCACTCCGGTGACCCACAGCGCCCGGACGCGCTCCACCGGTTCGGCGAGGGCCGTCGTCGTGCTTCCACGGACCATGGCCGGATCCGGGACGGGTCCGGGCATGTCAGACAGGCTCATGGCAGGTTTCCCCCTAGGTGTGGATGTTTGGATTCAGCCTAGCGCGGCGGACGGACGCTGGACCGTTTGTGGCGGCGTTGTCCACATAGGCGTGGACATGCGGTGCGAGGCCCTTGATCCGGGCGTTAGTGTGGCCTCAAACCCCGTAAGGAGAATCCCATGAGCGAGCCTGTTAACACTGCCGACCTGTACGACGAGCGTGGAGAAGAACTGGAATCGATCTCCGTGCAGTTCCAGAATCTCGGCGGCGAGTCCCACTTCAGTGGGCCGGTCCGCACGGTGCGTTGCTTCGAAGACAATGCGCTGGTCAAGACCATCCTCAATACCCCCGGCGAGGGAGCCGTGCTGGTGGTGGATGGCCATGCTTCGCTGCGGACCGCCCTCATGGGAGACATGATTGCGGAAAGCGCCGTAGCCAATGGTTGGGCGGGCGTGATCATCAACGGGGCTGTCCGGGATCGGGTGGCCCTGTCCCGGCTGCCCCTGGGCGTCAAAGCGCTGGGTAGCAATCCCAAGAAGAGTGCCAAGACAGGGGTGGGCGAAGTTGACGTGGACCTCGTCATTGACCGCGTGCGCATCCAGCCAGGAGTCATGATCTACAGCGATCCGGATGGCATCCTCGTGGAACGCTGACCCGGAGCCGGGACGTGATTTACGGGGAGTTCGAAAAAAGTTTGGCAACCCGGGAATCAAACAGGCCTTAGGATAGTTACTGAAAGCAACTATCCTGCTTAAAACCCACGCCTGCCTCTCATGGAGAAGATATGTCCAACTCTGCGCCCGTCCGGGCCGCCGGTGAGGTGCTGACGCATCGTCAGACGCTCACCGTCATGGTGGGACTCATGCTCGGCATGTTCCTGTCCTCGCTGGACCAGACCATCGTGTCCACGTCCATCTACACCATCGCCAACGACCTCGACGGCTTGTCCCTCCAGGCGTGGGCCACCACCGCGTACCTCATCACGTCCACCGTCAGCACGCCGCTGTACGGCAAGCTCAGTGACATCTTCGGTCGCCGTCCGCTTTATCTGGCCGCCATTCTGATCTTCCTGGCGGGCTCCCTGTACGCGGGGTCGGTCCATTCCATGACTGAGCTCGCGATCGCCCGCGGCGTGCAGGGCCTCGGTGCCGGCGGCTTGCTGGCCCTTGCGCTGACCATCATCGGCGACATCGTGGCCTTGAAGGACCGGGCCAAGTACCAGGGCTACTTCATGTCCGTTTTCGGCATCTCATCCGTGCTGGGACCGGTCATTGGTGGTGCCTTTGCCGGTGCGTCGAACATCCTCGGCTTCGACGGATGGCGCTGGGTCTTCTTCATCAACCTGCCAATCGGCCTTGCCGCCCTTGTGGTTGTGTTCCTGTTCCTGCACCTGCCCGCCCGGCACGTGAAGCAGAAGATCGACTACTGGGGTGCCGCTGCGATCACCCTGGCCATTGTTCCGCTGCTCCTTGTAGCAGAACAGGGCCGCGTATGGGGTTGGGCCTCCGGTGGTTCGTGGCTCTGCTACGGACTCGGCGTGGTGGGCATCGCAGCATTCCTGTTCGCAGAGAAGCGCGCCGGGGACTACGCCCTGATCCCGCTCCGTCTGTTCAAGAACGCGACCTTCGGGCTGTCATCGCTGTTGAACTTCATCATCGGTATCGGCATGTTCGGCGCGATCGCCATGCTGCCCATGTACCTCCAGCTGGTCAAGGGCCTCACACCCACCGAAGCCGGCCTGATGATGATCACCTTCACCGTCGGCATCCTGTTCGGTTCCATCACGGCCGGCCGGACGATTTCCTCCTCCGGCGTTTACCGCGTCTTCCCGATCCTCGGCACGGCTACGCTGGCGGCTGCCGCCGTGGTCATGGGCCTGGTGCTGGGCGTCGACACCGGCCTCTGGGTTCCTGGCCTGATTGCCGTCTTCTTCGGCGTTGGCCTGGGCTTCTGCATGCAGCCACTCACGCTCGCCATGCAGGTCTCCGTCCCGCCCAAGGACATGGGCGTGGGTACGTCCACGGCTGCGTTCTTCCGTTCCATGGGTGGAGCCGTGGGCACCGCAGTGTTCATCTCCATGTTGTTCAGCCTGGCCGCGGACAAGATCGCGGACGGTATGAAGACCGCCGCTTCCAGCCCGGATTACCAAGCCGTGCTGAAGGACCCGGCTGTGGCCTCCGATCCCGCGAACGCCAAGCTGTTCGACTTCTTCAAGAACGGCGCCAGCAACGACTCCCTCAACGACACCAGCTGGCTGCACGCGGCCAACAGCACGTTGACCCGGCCTATCACCGAGGGCTTCGCACAAGCCATCGACACCGTGATGCTCACGGCGGCAGGATTGATGGTCATCGCCTTCCTGATCAGTTTCGCTTTGCCCAACAAGAAGCTCACCGACCCCAAGTCGGCGGCCAAGGAGTCCGTGCCCGCGCACTGATCCCGGCACCGAAGCGGCGGCCTGGACGCTGATTGATCCAGCAGCTGCGTTCTGGAATCTCCTGAGCGAACACCCGAAACGGCGGACAGTCCCACGAGGACTGCCCGCCGTTTTGTGCCTTGGCTCGGGCCGGCGCGGCCCTGCCGGCGACGCCCGATGCAGGCTGCGGTCAGAGGCGTTCCCGGACCAGCCGCAGGGCCTGCTCCACATCGTCCCGGAGGTCCCGGTCACCCACGTCCTCCGGCAGATCGAACCCTGCGCTGAGCACGTTCCTCAGCGTGGCGCTCGGGAAGTCCTCCGGAACCTTGCCCTGAAGCCGGAGCGCCCGGACCGCACACACCAGTTCGACGGCGGTGACTGTCGCCAGGGCGTCGGCGGTGGATTCCAGCTGGGCCGCGGCAAGGCTGGCGAAGCTGGCGTCCTCCTCCGCGCCGAGGGACAACACCACGGTCTGGAGGCTCGCAGGTTGGGCATTCGCCCGGATCCTGCCCACCGCTGCTGCGGCCACGTATTCAAGCATCATGACGCCGGACTGGCCGGAACCATCCTCGGCGAGGAAAGGGTGCAGCCCGGTGTAGGCGGGGTCGCAAAGCAGGTCGATCCGGCGCAGGTGCGTGGCGCAGGCTGCCCCAATGGCGAGGTTCAGCGTGTCGATTCGCTTGGCGAGGCTGGTCATTTGGAACAGCCCATGATGGGCAACATCGTTGCTGCCTTCGGCGGGTGATCCGTGCACGAGGGGGTTCTCGTTGGCGGCCACGACGAGCCGCTCCAAAAGCGCTCCCAGGGCATCCAGCTCCTCAGCCTGGGATCCGAAAATCTGCGGAAGGGTCCGCAGGCAATACGGGTCCTGGATCCGGGCTGATGGGCCGCTGCCCTCAACCAAGGCACGCAAGGTATTGGCCGCCGTCGTTATTGCCGGGCTGTCAGCGGCGGCCGCCACGGCAGGGCTCAGCGCTTCAGGGTTGCCCGACATGGCTATGAAGGACAGGCTTGCCACCGCCATGGCATTCGTCAGCAGTCCGGCCAACCGTTGATGGGCCAAGACGGCCTGGGCGATGGTGAGCGCGCTGGAACTGATGAAGGGAAGGGCGTCTGACGTTGGCCACGTTTCAAGTACAAAAGGAGCGTTGCCTCCGCCCAAGGGCAAGCGTTCCCCGAGCATGGTCAAAGCCGTTCCGGCGAGGGCCGGCAGATCAGCCGTCCCGATGCCGCCGAACTCCCTGACTTCCGGGACGACGTCCGCATTGATCATCCCAGCCAGTGCTTCTGCAATGACCGGGCTGATCCCGGATCCGCCCGCAGCCAGTTGGGACAACCTGACCACCATCATGGCCCGGACTGTCCGGCGATCCAGTGACTCACCCGCGTCCACGGCATGGCTTCGGAGGAGTTTGAGGCCGTGGGTGTCGGCGCCTCCGGCCTCGGTCAAAGCCACTGTTCTGTTTGCCCCGACTCCCGTCGAACGGCCATACACCGGCCGTCGGGAAGCAGTTGCCACAGCGGACTCTTGGGAAGCCTCCATGCGAGCCAAAGCTGCGGGCGCCAAGCTCACGGGCGAGCCGTCGGCGACGGCCACGATGTCCGCCAAGGCAAGGTTCCGGCCATCGATCTCAATCATGGAGCGATCCTTTCATTCGTGGTACCGCGCCCAACAGAGCGGCAGTTGTGGTTGCCGTGGAATGCTCGGCAACCACAACTGCGGGCTAGTCGGTTTCCGGTGCGAAGCGAACCGGGTTCCAGGCTTTCTGCGTCGGCCGGGCCGGAATCCGTGGACACGGAGCCGTATCGGTCCGTTCGGAATCCCGGTCCGCAGAGGCCAGTGGAGCTTGCGGGCTCATGGACGCAGTCACTTACTCGCCTTCCGGGGCCACACTGGCGGGAGCCTGCGTTGAGCCTGCGGCTTCCATGGGGATGCGGACGCCGCGTTCGTGGGCGACGTCGATGGCGCGTTCGTAGCCGGCGTCGGCGTGGCGGATGACGCCCATGCCGGGGTCGTTGGTCAGCAGAGCGGTCAGTTTCGCCGCGGCGAGTTCGGTGCCGTCAGCGACGGAGACCTGGCCGGTGTGGATGGACCGGCCGATCCCGACCCCGCCGCCGTGGTGGATGGACACCCACGTCGCCCCCGAAGACGCAGCCGTGAGGGCGTTCAGCAGCGGCCAGTCAGCGATCGCGTCCGAGCCGTCCTTCATGGACTCGGTCTCCCGGTACGGGGAAGCGACGGAACCGGAGTCGAGGTGGTCCCGGCCGATCACGATCGGGGCCTTGACCTTGCCCTCAGCAACAAGCTTGTTGAAGAGCAGCCCGGCCTGGTGGCGTTCGCCGTACCCGAGCCAGCAAATCCGGGCCGGCAGGCCTTCGAACTCCACCCGCTCCGCGGCGGCGTCGATCCATTTGTGCAGGTGCTTGTTCTCCGGGAAGAGTTCCTTGATGGCCTCATCCGTGACCCGGATGTCCTCCGGGTCACCGGACAGCGCGACCCAGCGGAACGGGCCCAGGCCCTCACAGAACAACGGACGGATATACGCAGGAACGAACCCGGGGAACTCAAACGCCCTGTCATAGCCGCCCTTGCGGGCCTCATCCCGGATCGAGTTGCCGTAATCGAAGACCTCGGCCCCGGCGTCCTGGAACTCCACCATCGCCTGCACGTGCCTGGCCATGGAGGCCTGGGCCTTCTTCGTGAACCCTTCCGGATCGGCTGCGGCTTCCGTGTGCCACTCCGCCACCGTGATGCCCTCGGGCAGGTAGGACAACGGGTCGTGTGCACTGGTCTGGTCGGTGACGACGTCGATGGTCAGCTCCCCGGCCTTGTGGCGGCGGAGGAGCTCCGGGAACACCTCCGCGGCGTTGCCCACGTACCCCACGGACCAGCCACGCCGCTCGGCCTTGGCCTTGTTGACCTTCGCGATCGCGGTGTCCAGGTCCGTTTCGACCTCGTCCAGGTACCGCTTCCCGGCACGGCGGCGCAGGCGCGTCTCGTCCACATCCACGATCAGGCAGGCACCATCATTCAACGTGACGGCCAGCGGCTGGGCGCCGCCCATGCCACCGCACCCACCGGTCAGGGTCAGGGTCCCGGCAAGGGAACCCTCCTCAGTGCCCTCCGGCGCAGGTGCTGGGTGGCGGCCCTCCGCGACGAGTTTGTTCCCGACGGCGGCAAAGGTTTCGTAGGTGCCCTGCAGGATGCCCTGGGTGCCGATGTAAATCCACGACCCGGCCGTCATCTGCCCGTACATCGTCAGGCCCTCAGCCTCCAAGCGGCGGAACTCAGGCCACGTCGCCCAGTCCCCCACCAGATTCGAGTTCGCCAACAACACCCGCGGAGCCCACTCGTTGGTGCGGAACACACCCACCGGCTTACCGGACTGGACCAGGAGGGTCTCGTCCTTCTCCATGGTCTCCAGCGTCCGGGTGATCGCATCAAACGCAGCCCACGAACGCACCGCCCGGCCCGTACCCCCATAAACCACCAGGTCATCCGGACGCTCAGCAACCTCAGGGTCCAGGTTGTTCATCAACATACGCAACGGCGCCTCGGTCTGCCACGACTTGGCAGTAAGCTCCGTACCCCGGGCAGCCTTGACCGGGCGGGCTCCAGTAGTGAAATCGGCAGTCATGTCTTTACTCCTCTAAATCGAACCGCAGGGACTAGCCCAGGTTCTTGCTCTTGAGCCATTCCTTGGCGATCTCGCCGATGTCCTCGAACTTGGCCACTCGGCCGTTCATGGAAATGAGGTCGTCGGTGGTCAGCGCGGCAGAGACCTTATCCAGGGTTTCCTTGACGGTGGCCGTGGACTTCTTCTGGTTGATGACCGGAACGATGTTCTCGGACAGGAAGAGGTTCTTGTTGTCTTCCAGTGCCACCAGGTTGTTGTCCTTCAGCGCCGGGTCGGTGCTGAAGAGGTCCGCCACCTGTACCTGCCCGGAAAGCAGGGCGTTCAGCGTCAGCGGCCCACCGGCGTCGAGCGCGGAGAATTCCTTGAACTCGAGGTTGTAAACGGACTTGAGGCCGGCAACGCCGTTCACGCGGGTCTTCCACTCCGGCGGGCCGCCCAGGACGAGCTCCTTGGCCACCGGCTGGAGGTCCTCGATGGTCTTGAGGTTGTGCTTGTCGGCGGTTTCCTTTTTGACGGCGAGGACATCCTTGTCCTGGGCGTCTGAGGCCTCCAGCAAAGTCAGGCCTGACGGAATCTTGGTGGCAAGTTCCTTCTCCACTTCCTCGGAGGAGACTGCCTTGGTGGAGGAGTCCAGGTACTGGAGGAGGGCACCGCCGTACTCTGGCATCAGGTCGATGGAACCGTCCTTGAGAGCGGGGATGGTGACTTCGCGACTGCCGATGCTGGGCTTCTCCGTGACGTTCACGCCCTTGGCTTTCAGGGCCTCGGCGTAGATCTTGGCGATGAGCTGGCTCTCCGGGAAATCCGCGGAGCCGACGATGATGCTGTCGGTGGAGGCGCCGGCCGCAGCCGTGTTGGACGAGCTCATGGGGTCTCCTCCCCCACAGGCGCTCAAGCTGATCGCAGCAACGGCCGCGAGGGTGAAACCGGTCAGGTACTTCTTCATGTCGACTCTCCTGGAAATGGCTCGCGCAGGGCATGCGGCGGCCAGGTGGGGGTGGGTGGAGGTGAAGCTTCCGCACCGGCATGCCGGCGCAAGGTGGTGCTTAGACCGTGACGGGGGTCTTCACGGGTTCGGCCACGGGAGCCGACTTGATGGTGCGCCGGGTCAGTCCTGGTGAGACTACGCGGCGGGTAATGAAGGCGAGCAACTGGTCGAAGAACAGTGCCAGCAGTGCAACGAGGACGGCGCCGGCCACCATTTGGCTGTAGTCGTTCTGGGCCTTGCCGTCGATCAGGAGGCGGCCGAGGCCGCCGAGCGAAATGTAGGCGGCGATGGTCGCCGTCGAGATGATCTGCAGCAGCGCGCTGCGGATACCGGACAAAACCAGCGGAAGGGAACACGGCAACTGGACATCCGTGAGGATCTTCATGGGCCGGAAGCCCATGCCCTTTGCAGCGTCGACGGCGGCAGCATCCACCGCGCGCACGCCGGCATAAGTGTTGGTGAGGATGGGCGGGACGGCGAGCAGGATCAGGACAATGAGGCTCGGCAGGATGTAGCCCATGCGGGACGGGAACGCCGGCGAGAGCAGCAGCACCAACAGGATCAGGAGGCCCACGCTGGGGAGGGCGCGGAGCGCGTTGGCCAGGCCGGCGATCATGAAGACGCCCTTGCCGGTCACGCCGATGTAGATGCCCAGCGGAACTGCGATGATTGCAGCGATGGCCAGAGCGATGAGCGAGTACAGGAGGTGTTCGCCGATGAGCGTTGGGATGCCGTCAGCGCCGCTCCAGTGTGCGGGGTCGAACAAGTAGTTCACGATGCCACCACCTTGGGGGTCCACGGTGTCAGCCACCGGTTGAGGAGAATGATCAGCCCGTCAAGGATCATGGCCAGGACTACGCAGAGTACGATTCCGGCGATGATCGGGGTGAAAAAGCGGAGCTGGAAGCCCTGCGTGAAGAGGGACCCGAGCTGCGGGATGCCCAGCAGCGCGGCAACCGAGACCAGGCTGACGTTGGAGACGGCTGCGACTCGGAGGCCCGCGGCGATCACGGGGACACCCACAGGCAGCTCCACCTTCAGCAGGCTTTGGTAGCCGCGGTAGCCCATGGCCTTCGCGGCCTGGACAGTGTCCTCTGGAACGGAATCAAGGGCATCGGCCACAACCCGGACCAACAACGCCACGGTGTAGATGGTCAGTGCGGCCACGATGTTCAGCGGGTCCAGGATCTTGGTGCCCAAAACCAGCGGCAGCAAGACGAAGAGCGCCAGGGACGGGACGGTGTAGAGCAGACCCGCGATCCCTACCAAGAGGGGGTAGATCCGGCGGCTCCGGTGTGCCCACCAACCAAGCGGCAACGCGATGAGCAGGCCCAGGATCAGCGGGATCACGGCGAGCAGGACGTGCCAGCCGAGCAGGAAAACGATGTTGTCGAACTGGCGGTCGAGCCATTCAAAGTTCATCGCGCCGTCTCCAGGTGGGGTTCGGCTTCGATGGCCTTGACCACGTCGGTGGCCGTGACGGTGCCGATCAGCTCGCCTTGCTCGCTGACCACCACGCCGCGGCGGCTCGGTGACGAGAGGGCGGCGTCGAGCAGCTGGCGCATGGTCCCGGAGGCGGCAGCGGGGATGCCGCTGAGGTTCAGGTGTTCGCGCTTCAGCTCACCCGTGAACAGCTCCGGCTGGACCCAACCCAAGGGCTTGCGGCCGCCGTCGACCACCAACACCCAAGCACCCGACGCCTTGGCGCGGGCCTCATCAGCGGTGGCACCGAGCTGGACTACGGCTTCCTCACCGATGGCCACGTTGCCGGCGGTCTTGGTGAAGCCCAGGGAACGGTAGCCGCGGTCCCGGCCCACGAAGTCCGCAACGAATTCGTCGGCGGGCGAGGTGAGGAGTTCAGACGGTGAAGCCATCTGCGCCAGCTTGCCGCCTACCCGCATCACGGCAACCTGGTCGCCGAGTTTGAGGGCCTCATCGATGTCGTGCGTGACCATGATGATGGTCTTGCCGATCTCGCGCTGCAGGCGGAGGAACTCGTCCTGCAGCTGGCCGCGGACCACAGGGTCCACGGCGCTGAAGGGTTCGTCCATCAGCATGAACGCCGGGTCCGAAGCGAGGGCACGGGCCACGCCGACGCGCTGCTGCTGGCCACCGGAGAGCTGCCATGGGTAACGCTTGGCGAAGCTGGCGGGCAGGCCGACGCGCTCAATGAGTTCCAGCGCCTTGGTCCGGGCCTTCTGCCGGCTCTCGCCGAGGAGGACGGGCATGGTGGCCACGTTGTCCACGATGGTTTTGTGCGGGAACAGCCCGGCGTGCTGGATGACGTAGCCGATCCGACGGCGGAGCAACGCTGCATCCATGCCGGAGGTTGGCTCGTCGTCAAGGTAGATGGTGCCGCTGGTGGGTTCGATGAGGCGGTTGATCATCCTGAGGGACGTGGTCTTCCCGCAGCCGGAAGGGCCCACCAGGATGGTCAGCTTGCCGGTCGGGGCCTCGAGGTTGAGGCCGTCGACGGCGACTGTGCCGTCGGGGTACGCCTTGGTGACATTTTCAAACTTGATCATTTCGCTTCCATGCTTTCCTGGGGTAGCTCAGGGATTTCGGTGTTCAGGGTGAGGATGCCCGAGGCTTCCTCCATCAGGTGCTGGCCGATCTTGAGGGCCTTCAGCTCGTCCACGCGGTAGCTGGGGGCGACGATGCTCAAGGAAGCCACCGCCCTTCCCCCCATGACGACGGGAGCGGCAATCGCCGTGACGTCGTCCTCCACACCGCTCCGCACAACGGCAAAGCCACGCTCGGGCTGTTCGCCCTTGAGGACCTGGCCGGACGCTGTACCTTCGAGCGGGATGCTCCGCCCGACCCAGCTGGAGTGCCTGATCGAATGAGTGCCCTCAACGATCGCGATGTAGATTCCCGTGTCCCCCACCCCGGGAATGCTCAGATAACAGGATTCGCCCGTTTCAGCGACGAGTCGCTTCATGGCGGGCGTGCAGAGTGCGACGAGCGATTCCTTGCCCAAGGCGAGTGCACCCAGCTGGATGATGCTGGCACCGGGCCGGAAGTTGCCGTCGTTGTCGCGCGAAACAAAACCACTGCCCTCAAGGGTGCGAAGAAGGCGGAGCGCCGTGCTTGGCGACAGGTCCGCTCCCCGTGCGGCGTCGCTCAGGGCAATCGCTCCCTCGGAGCACACGGCCCCCAAGAGTGCGAGCGCACGCTCTACCGTCCGGGTCGAGGAATCTGCTGCCATGGAGTGGCCTGCTTTCAAGTGGTCTGGATCACCATGTCTTGCCACTAAGTAAAAAGCAATTTTCATGGCATGGCAATAGGCGCGGGCAAATTTCGCGGAATTCCGGGAAAATGTCGCTCGGCATCACGCCCGCATGTCGCCGAAGTTTCCGGGCTGTTAAATGCAGCTCACCTAGCGGCAAACCCTTGCCATGTAGTGGCATCTGCTTTTTACTTGGTGGCAGTCGTCAACATCGGAGGAACACGTGGAAACCGTCAATCAGCTCCTTGACTCGATCAAGGACGTCGGCCGGGATGGAGTGCGCGGGGGCTACTCAAGGGCCGTCTATTCAACTCCCGAACTCGACCTCCGGGAATGGTTCAAGGAACAGGCAGCCCAACGCGGCCTCGGCGTGGACACCGACCGCAACGGCATCATCTGGGCTTGGTGGGGCGAACCCCAAGACGGCGCCCTGGTCACCGGCAGCCACCTGGATTCGGTCCCCGGCGGCGGCGCTTTCGATGGTCCACTGGGTGTGGCCTCCGCACTGGCCGCCGTCGATATTCTCAAAGATCGCGGACTCAAGCCGAGGCGCTCATTGGCAGTAGCCGTCTTCCCCGAGGAAGAAGGATCGCGCTTCGGCGTGGCATGCCTGGGGTCCAGGCTCCTGACAGGAGCCATCGACGTCGAGAAGGCACTGAACCTGCGCGACGCCGACGGCGAAACTTTCGCCAATGTCGCACGAGCCAATGGCCTGGACCCACGCCACGTCGGTGCCGATCCCGAAGCCATGGCCCGGATCGGTGATTTCGTCGAACTTCACGTGGAGCAAGGCAAGGGGCTTGGCCAACATGGCCCGGCCATCGCCGTCGGAAGTTCAATCCTGGGCCACGGCCGGTGGAAGATCAGCGTCAGCGGCCAGGGAAACCATGCAGGCACCACACTGATGTCGGACCGCGCCGACCCCATGGTAGCCGCCGCGCAGATCGTCCTTGCGGTGCGCGACACCGCGGCCAAGCAGCCCGATGCCCGGGCGACCGTAGGCCGTATAACCCCCGTTCCTGGTGGCACGAACGTCATCGCATCCCGCGTCGACCTTTGGCTGGACGCCCGCCACCCGGACGATGCCGTGACCGCACGACTCATCGAAGCGATCCATGGCGTGGCACAGCAGGTCGCGGCAGCTGAAGGCTGCCACGTGACGCTCACTGAAGAGTCCTATAGCGGGACCGTCCACTTCGACCCCGGACTCAGCCGCCGAATTGGCGGTCTCCTGCCGGAAGCGCCCGTGCTGGCGACCGGCGCGGGCCACGATGCCGGTGTGCTGGCCGGATACGTACCATCAGCCATGGTCTTTGTTCGCAACCCGAGCGGAATCTCGCATTCCCCCGAAGAGTACGTTGCCGATGAAGACGCCTCTTCCGGAGCCACTGCCCTTGCGAACGTTTTGGAGGGCCTCCTGTGAGTACGTTCTGGTGTGAAACTGCCATCCTCGGCTCCCATGAGCGTCTGGGGGAGGCCGACGTCGCGTCCGGCGTACGCCTGGAAACCCAGGACGGCCGGATCACCGGCATCACCGCCGACACCCAACCGCAAACCGGCGACACCAAGCTGGAAGGCATCGTCTTCCCTGCCGCTGCCAATGCGCACTCGCACGCCTTCCACAGGGTCTTGCGGGGCCGGACCCATGACGGCCGCGGAGATTTCTGGGTGTGGCGGGAACAGATGTACACAAGCGCATCGGAGTTGACCCCGGAGAAGTACGAGAAGCTTGCAACGGCCGTTTTCGCGGAAATGGTCGTGGCCGGCTTCAGCAGCGTCGCGGAGTTCCACTACGTCCACCACCAGCCTGGCGGCACACCCTACCCCGAACCCCACGCCATGGAGTTGGCGCTCGCCCGCGCGGCCATGGCCGCAGGCATACGCCTGACCCTCCTGGACACCCTTTACCTGACCGGCGGAATAGGATCGCCGCTCAGTTCCGAACAGGCACGCTTTGGTGACGGGGACGTCCAGGCCTGGCTGCACCGCCTTGCCTCGCTCCGTACGGCCATTGCCGCGGGCTTCCCGGCGGACCGGGTAAGCGTGGGAGCTGCCCTGCACTCCGTCCGGGCGGTGCCTGAGGAGGACCTGAAGGTTGTGGCCGCGCAAATGCCTGCGGATCTTCCCCTGCACATCCACCTGAGCGAACAGCCCGCCGAGAACCAGGCCTGCCTTGAGAATTACGGCACCACTCCCGCCGGCCTCCTGGCGCGCCACGGGCTGCTGAGCAACAGGCTCTCGGCCGTGCATTCCACCCACCTGACGCGGGAAGACATCTCCTTGCTTGGACAAGCCGGCACCACAGTGGTGATGTGCCCCAGCACCGAGGCCGACCTCGCAGACGGGATTGGTCCGGCGAGGGAACTTTCCGACGCCGGAGCCACGATCGCACTGGGGACTGACCAGCACGCCGTGATCGATCCATGGGTCGAAATGCGCACCCTCGAACACGGGGAACGGCTGGGCAGCGGCCAGCGCGGAAGGTTCACGCCGCAGGAACTGCTGCGGGCGGCCACACACGGGGCTGCCCGGTCCATGGCCACTCCCGTGGCCGGGCCCATGATCGAAGTGGGCAGCGTCTGTGATCTCATGGTTATCGATCCAGGATCCACCCGCACCGCTGGCTCACGGCCCCTGCAGTTGGCTTTCAGCGCCACCGCCAGCGACGTCACAGGCGTGGTGGTCGGCGGAGAACTGCTCGCCACCCGCGGCGTTCATACGAGGCTCGGCCGGCCCGGAGCCCTCCTGACGGAAGCGTTGAAGGAACTCTCCTAGCGGACTGCTTTCGCCTCCAAGCGGTGCGACGGCGGCCCTTGAGTCAGGCACCTGACTTAAGGGCCGCCGTCGTACTTTATGTTCACTTAATGAATCCAATCGAGGCTTGAGGGGCCTTCCTAGCGGCCGGAGACCGCTCCCTGCGAATGTCCAGCTAAGCGTCAGCCGCCATTGAGTTCACAAAGTGAATGCATGTCATCTCCACGGCCGTGACTGGAACTTGCCCGATATGGCGTGCCACACTGTGTAGCGCGTGTGCACCGGCGTCCCCGTCGGGCCAGCCGACGACGTCTCCGCACCGCAGCCCCAACACAACCTGCCCCAAGGGAGAACCATGTCCAACACCAGCACCGAAGGCGTGCCCCCAGTCTCCAGAAAAGTGGTCGGCCTGGCTGTCGCGGGCGCGGTGGGCGGCTTCCTGTTCGGTTTCGACTCGTCCGTGGTCAATGGCGCCGTGGACGCGATGAAGGACGAGTTCCTGCTGAGCGAGGCCGTGACGGGGTTCGCCGTGGCAATCGCACTCCTGGGCTGCGCGCTCGGCGCGTACCTCGCCGGCAAGGTGGCCGACCGCTACGGCCGCATTCCCGCGATGAAGATCGGCGCACTCCTCTTCCTGGTGAGCTCCGTTGGCACCGGGCTGGCCTTCGGCGTGTGGGACCTGATCCTCTGGCGCCTGGTGGGCGGCCTGGGAATTGGCCTGGCATCAGTGATCGCCCCGGCCTACATTTCGGAGATCTCGCCTCGGCACGTGCGCGGGCGGCTCGCCTCGCTGCAACAACTCGCCATCACCACGGGCATCTTCGCCGCACTCTTATCCGACGCCCTGCTGGCCAACTCCGCAGGCAGCGCCTCGAACACGTTCTGGCTGGGCATCGAGGCGTGGCGCTGGATGTTCATCGCCTGCGCAGTCCCTGCCGCGGTCTACGGCTTCATCGCGTTTCGCCTCCCCGAGTCCCCGCGCTTCCTGGTGCTCAACGGCAAGGACCAGCAGGCCCGGACCGTGTTTGAGGCCATCATGCCGGGCCAGGACATCGACAGGCATATCCGCGAGATCCGCGAAGCAATCCACGAGGACGAACTCTCCACCAAGAAGGGCTCGCTCCGCGGCAAGGCCTTCGGACTGCAACCCGTGGTGTGGATCGGCATTATCCTGTCCGTCCTGCAGCAGTTCGTGGGCATCAACGTGATCTTCTACTACTCCACCACGCTGTGGAAGGCCGTTGGTTTCCAGGAGAAGGACTCGTTGACCATCTCCGTAGCGACCTCCGTGACCAACATCCTGGTGACGCTCGTAGCTATTGCGCTGGTGGACCGCATTGGCCGCCGGCCCATCCTGTTGACGGGGTCCATCGGCATGGCAGTCTCCTTGGGGGTCATGGCCGTCGCGTTCTCCTCGGCAACGGGCACGGGCTCCGACATCAGCCTTCCCGGCGGCTGGGGACCTGCCGCACTGATCGCCGCGAACGTCTTCGTGATCAGCTTCGGCGCTTCCTGGGGACCCCTGGTCTGGGTCCTCCTGGGCGAAATCTTCCCGTCCCGCATCCGCGCCCGCGCGCTGGGACTGGCCGCCGCCGCGCAGTGGATCGCCAACTTCGCCATCACGCTCAGCTTCCCGATCATGGCGGCAGGTTCGCTGCCGCTGACGTACGCCATGTACGCGGCGTTCGCTGCGGCGTCGTTCTTCTTTGTCATCTTCAAGGTGCCCGAGACCAACGGCATGTCCCTCGAGCAGGCGGACACGCTGTTCGTCCCCAAGGGCGCGCCGGTTTCGCCGCTCCCCGCCGCAGGCGAGCCCAACTAGGTCCCCAACTGGGTAGCAGATCAGGTCGTTCCCAGCGCTGGGAACGACCTGATCTGCTACTCAGTTGGGTGAGGGGCTACACGAGGTGCGGCTCGTGCGACGCCAGGTATCCCCGACCGCCGAGCGCCACCAGGATGGCGATCACCATGGCCACGGCGCCAGCGAAGAACGGAACCTGCGGCCCGAAATGCTCACCAAGTTGGGCTGCGGCAAACGGCGCCAGCGCGCCACCCATCCAGCGGACAAAGTTATAGCCTGCCGAGGCAACCGGCCGCGGCGAGTCCAAGACACCCATGGCCAGTTCGGTGTAGATCGTGTTGTTGATGCCCAGCAAGGCGCCCGCCACGATGACAAGCACGACGACGGCAGTCACCGAGTGCCCGGCCGCCAGTCCCAGCCCGATCAAGTCGAGCATCAGGACGAACAGCGTGCCGGTGAGCACCTTGACGGCGCCGAAACGGTTCTGGAGGACGGGTGCCACGAACACGGAGAACACGGCCACGGCAACACCCCACCCGAAGAACACTCCTCCGATGCCGTAGGCGTCCATGCCGAGGATGAAGGGCGTGAAGGCCAGGATGGTGAAGAAGCCGTAGTTGTAGAACAGGGCACTTGCAGCCGTGGTGCTCAAACCCTTGTGGCCAAGCGCCAGGAGCGGATCCCGGAGGCGGGCCTTCGTGGCGGGAGCGGGGGTCTTCGGGAGCAAGCCGAGGAGGGCGATGAACGCGGCGGCCATGAGGACGGCGGTCCCGAAGAACGGCGCACGCCACTGCCAGCCACCCAGGAGGGCGCCCAGCAACGGACCGAGTGAGATGCCCAGGCCAAGGGCTGCCTCGTAGAGAATGATCGCGGTCCCTGTGCCACCACTGGCTACGCCGACAATCACCGCCAACGCCGTCGCAACGAACAACGCGTTACCCAGGCCTCAGCCGGCGCGGAAACCCACCAGTTGCTCAACACTGCCCGACAACCCCGAAAGCGACGCGAATACCACAATCACGGCCAGGCCGATCAGCAGGGTCTTCTTGCCGCCGATGCGGGAGGACACGAATCCGCTGATCAGCATCGCGATGGCCGTGACCAGGAAATAGCTGGTGAAGAGCAGGGAGACTTCACTGTTGGAGGCCTGAAGGTTCTTGGCGATGGCGGGCAGGATCGGATCCACCAGGCCGATGCCCATGAACGCGAACACGGCTGCCAGGGCGGTGGCCCAGACGGCTTTGGGCTGCTTGAGGAGGGAAGTCTTCTCGGCTTCGAGGGTGTTTTCTGCGGTTGTTTCGGCGCTTGAGGCGTCAGCCAGCTGGCGTGACATGGGGTTGTGCTCCTTAGGGTGCGTTTCAGTTCTGGAAAGCGTTGTTGAGTTTTGCAATGACGGGCAGGGCCGCGGCGAGGCTTTCCACCTCTTCGCCGCTCAGTCCCTGCAGCAATTCGGCCACCATGGCGTTCCGCCGGTGGTTGGCAGATTCGACGGCGGCGATCCCGGCTTGGGTGGTGACCACCTGTACGGCGCGGGAGTCATGCGGGTCAGGTTGGCGGGTGACCAGGCCGGCGCGCTCGAGCTTGATGATCTGCTCGGTGGCACTCGGCACCTTGATCCCGAGGTTCCTGGCGATATCGCCGACGCGGAGCCCGCCGTCGGAAATCATGGACAGCAAGCTGAGCTGCGCGGCGGTGAGTTCGCCCTCCGGGTCCAGGCGCCGGAACATGTACACGCCCAGGCGCAGGGCTTCGCGGAAATCCTGCGCGAGTTCCAGGAGCCTGGGGTCAAACGAAGTGTTCATATTTAGGTACCCTAATAGTTAGGTAACCTAAATGTCAAGGCTGCATTCACCCAAGTAGGTCGCATTAGTGCGCGTTTTGAGCGCCCAAAACGCGCACTAATGCGACTCAGTTGGGTAAGCGGGGCTAGAGGGTGAGCTTCATTCCTTCGTGGCTCGCGACGAATCCCAGGCGCTCATAGAAGCGGTGCGCCGCAGTGCGGGACTTGTCCGTGGTGAGCTGGACCAAGGTGCAGCCGCGCTCACGGGCCTGGTCAATGGCCCACTGGATCATCAGCGCACCCACACCCTGGCCGCGGAGTTCGCGCGATACCCGGACCGCCTCGATCTGCGAGCGCCACGAGCCCTTGCGCGACAAGCCGGGGAGGTAGCTGAGCTGGAAGGTCGCCACCACTTCCCCGCGCAGTTCGCCCACCACCAGAAGGTGGGCCGGATCGACGTCGATCGCGTCAAAAGCCCGTTCATAGGGCACCAGGTCTTCGGCACTTTCCCGGGCGGCGCCCAACTGGTCATCGGCGAGCAGGCGCAGGATTGCCGGCAGGTCATCCTTGCGGGCGCGCCTCAGCGCGAAGGTTCCGGATTCGACGGCGGCAGTCATCAAAGCGGGCATCCCGGCTGGGTTCATGGTCACCCCCACAGCATGCCATTTTAATGTGCAACTCAGTATTGCTAAGTACCGGTACTCAGTTCTACTATGTAGTGGTAGCTAGTAATACCAAGTAGTGAGGAGGTGTCCGGTGGGAAAGCAAATGACAGAGATGCTCAAAGGGACACTGGAGGGCATCGTTTTAGCCCTCCTGACCGGCAAGCCGGCGTACGGATACGAAATCACCACGTTGCTCCGGGAACAGGGTTTCACCGAGATCGCCGAAGGCACGGTGTACGCCCTGCTGGTCAGGATCGAACAGAAGGGCCTGGTGGACGTCGAGAAACGTCCGTCCGAAAAGGGCCCGCCCCGCAAGGTGTACACGCTGAACGCCAAGGGCACATCAGAACTGGACGAATTTTGGAACACCTGGAGCTTCTTGTCCGAACGGCTGGACGAACTCCGCAAGGAAGGGAAATAGCAATGGCAGCAAAGTGGATCGAACTGGTCACCGGATCACTCGAACAGAAGAAGCAGTACAAGCAAGCAAAAGCCCGGCTCGACGCACTTCCCGAGCCCTACCGCTCCGTAGCCACGGCCTACAACCGGTACCTCACGTACTACGGCGGAGTCACCGAAGGCGACACGATCGTGCAGATGTTCCTTGACCTCGCCGACCTGTGGGAGCGGGCAGCCGTGGATGGCACACCCGTCAGCAGCATCGTGGGCGATGACCCCATCGAGTTCGCAGAATCGTTCGCCCAGGCCTATGGCGGAAAGCGCTGGATCGACAAGGAACGGTCCCGCCTGATCGAGGCCGTGGACCATGCCAAGGAAAAGGAGCAAGAGTCATGACTACCGAAACGGTCCCTGGACGCGCGGCGCCGGCCATCAGCGTCCAGGGCATCCAAAAGTCCTATAAGGACCTGAAAGTCCTTCAAGGCGTGGACTTCGATGTTGCCCGCGGGAGCATCTTCGCACTGCTCGGCTCCAACGGCGCGGGCAAGACCACCATGGTCAAGATCCTGTCCACGCTGCTCACAGCGGATGCCGGCGCTGCCGCCGTCGAAGGCTTTGATGTCTCGGCGGAACCGCTGAAGGTGCGGGAGTCCATCAGCCTCACCGGACAGTTCGCGGCGGTGGACGAGATCCTCACAGGCAAGGAAAACCTGGTGCTGGTGGCCGAGCTGCGGCACCTCAAGGACCCGGGGCATACAGCGGATGGGTTGCTCGCGCAGTTCAACCTCACCGAAGCCGGGAGCCGCAAGGTGGCCACGTATTCGGGCGGCATGCGGCGACGGCTGGACATCGCCATGAGCCTCATCGGCCGGCCCAAGGTGATCTTCCTGGACGAACCCACCACGGGACTTGATCCCGAGGCGCGGCTTGAGGTGTGGCAGATCGTGAAGGACCTCGCCCGGCAAGGGACCACGGTCCTGCTCACCACGCAGTACCTGGACGAGGCAGAGCAACTCGCGGACAGGATCTCCATCCTGCACCAAGGACGCATCATCGCCAACGGAACCCTGGCAGAACTGAAACAACTCCTGCCACCGGCAAAAGTGGAATACGTCGAAAAGCAGCCCACCCTGGAAGAGATCTTCCTGGCCCTGGTGGGCACCAAAGAGACAGCAAAGGAACCGTCATGAGCACGCACTTCCTTACAGACACCTCCGTCCTGACCGGCCGCTCCATGCGGCACATCTTCCGGAGCGTGGACACCATCATCACCACGGCAATCACGCCTATCGCCCTGATGCTCCTCTTCGTGTACGTTTTCGGTGGCGCCATCAAGACCGGGACCGAGAACTACGTCAACTACCTGCTGCCGGGAATCATGCTCATCGCCATCGCGTCCGGCATCGCCTACACGGCGGTCCGTCTCTTCACGGACCTGCAGGGCGGCATCTTCGAGCGGTTCCAGTCCATGCCGATCGCACGTTCCTCGGTTCTGTGGGCGCACGTCCTGACGTCCCTCGTCGCCAACGGACTCTCGCTGGTGATCATCGTTGGGGTGGCACTCCTCATGGGGTTCCGCACTTCTGCCAGCCTGTTGGATTGGCTGGCGGTCGCGGGCATCCTCGCACTGTTCACTCTGGCCTTGACCTGGATCGCCATCATCGCGGGTTTGTCCGCCAAGTCCGTGGACGGCGCGGGAGGGTTTTCTTACCCGTTGATCTTCCTGCCGTTCATCAGCTCGGCCTTCGTCCCCACGGACACCATGCCCGGCCCGGTACGCTGGTTCGCCGAGAACCAACCCGTCACGTCGATCGTGAACACCGTCCAGGACGTCTTTGCGCAGCGACCGGTAGGCTCGGACATCTGGGTAGCCCTCGCGTGGTGCCTCGGGATCCTGGTACTTGCGTACGTGTTCGCGGCAAGGGTCTACCGGCGGAAGATTGCCTGACCTCTTCACACAGGCCTAAGCTCCCCCGCGATGCGGAGGGAGCTTTCGCCATGCAGACGGATTCGCCATTTGTCAGACATTAGCTATAGCTTTATCGAACCAGATTTGTAACGGCCGTCACCATTTTGACGGGTCTTCCGAAGGGTTCTTGAACTAATGTCCGACCAGACAACAACGGGGCAGCGCACGGCCTCAAGCAGGGACGGCGAGCCCCACCTGTCACGCTCGCTCAGCAACCGGCACATCCAGCTCCTGGCCATCGGCGGCGCGATCGGCACCGGGCTGTTCATGGGCTCCGGCAAGACCATCTCCGTCGCCGGCCCGTCCGTGATCTTCGTGTACATGATCATCGGCTTCATGCTCTTCTTCGTCATGCGGGCCATGGGCCAGCTCCTGCTGTCCAACCTGAACTACAAGTCCTTCAGCGACTTCGCAGGCGACCTCCTGGGCCCCTGGGCCGGCTTCTTCACGGGCTGGACCTACTGGTTCTGCTGGGTTGTCACGGGCGTCGCCGACGTCATTGCCATCGCGGGTTACGCCAACGAACTCTGGCCAGGAATCCAGCTGTGGATCCCGGGCCTGGCCACCATCATCATCCTGCTGCTCCTGAACCTCCCCACCGTCAAAGCCTTCGGCGAGACGGAGTTCTGGTTCGCCCTCATCAAGATCGTGGCCATCGTCGCGCTGATCGTTGTTGGCCTGGTGCTGATCTTCACCGGCTTCCAGTCCAACGCAGGCACCGCCAGCTTCACCAACCTGTGGAGCCACGGCGGATTCTTCCCCAAGGAATTCATGGGCTTCGTAGCCGGCTTCCAGATTGCCGTCTTCGCCTTTGTGGGCATCGAACTGGTAGGTACGGCTGCCGCTGAAACCAAGAACCCCGAGCACAACCTCCCACGCGCCATCAACGCCATTCCCCTGCGCGTCATGCTCTTCTACGTAGGCGCCCTCATCATCCTCATGTCCGTTACCCCATGGACCGAGTTCAAAGCCGGGCACAGCCCGTTCATTGCGATGTTCTCCCTGGCAGGACTGGGCATGGCCGCAACCGTCGTCAACCTGGTGGTCCTCACCTCCGCCATGTCCTCGGCCAACTCGGGCATCTACTCAACGTCCCGCATGGTCTTCGGCCTCGCGAACGACGGCGACGCACCCAAGGTCTTCGGCCGGCTCTCCAGCCGCAAAGTACCCCAGAACGCCCTGTTCCTGTCCTGCGTCCTGTTGCTCTCCGGCGTCGCACTTCTCTACTTGGGCAAGGACGTTGGCGCGGCGTTCGACATGGTGACCACTGTGTCCGCCGTCTGCTTCATGTTCGTCTGGTCGATCATCCTGGCCAGTTACCTCGTCTACCGGAAGCGACGCCCCGAGCAGCACGCGGCCTCGTCGTTCAAGATGCCCGGCGGCATCGTCATGGTGTGGGTGGTGTTCGCGTTCTTCGCGTTCCTGGTCTGGGCGCTGACCACCCAGCCGGATACCTTGACCGCCCTGTTGGTGACGCCTGCGTGGTTCGCCATCCTCGGCGTGGCCTACGCCATAGTCCGCAAGACGCCCCTCCACCAGGCCCGCGTGGCCGAGTGGAAGGCCATGGCAGAGGAGGAAACCGCCGCCGCGCGCTAAAGCCGGGATTAGCTGGTGCGATGAGAGAGCACCCGGCGGGCACCGACGCTCTCTCACCAAACGGCCCCTTCGCGGCGACGCTCTCTCACTTTCCTGACGAAAGTGAGAGAGCGTCCGCCTGAAGGGGCGTTTTCGTGAGAGAGGGTCAGAGTTCGGCTTGGCGGGACTCCACGAGCTTCTGCACTGCCGGGAACAGCGGGTGCGTCGGCGGCAGTTCCGTCACGCGTTCGACGACGGCGGCCGCGTCCAGTTCGGACAGCAGGTTCACGAGTTCCACGGCTTCGTCATCGGATCCATCGTCGAAACGGAGGGCCGCGGACATCGCCTCCAGCAAGGCAACCGGGGTTACTCCACGCTCGGCGAGCTCAGCCGCCGGGCCGATGAACCGCTCGTGCCGCCCCAGCTTCCGCAGGGGTGCCCGGCCTACGCGGACCACGGTATCGGGGAGGTGCGGGTTGGTGAAACGGGACAGGATCTTCTGCACGTACGCTTCCTGCTCAGCTTCGACGAAGCCGTGCTTGGCTACCAGCAACTCCTTGGTTTCCCCCAGGACAGCACGGACCCTCGCGGCCACTGAAGGATCCGCCATGGCGTCGGAGATCTTCTCCAGCCCTGCCTGGTACCCGAAGTAGGCGGCCGAGGCGTGGCCCGTATTCACCGTGAAGAGCTTGCGCTCGATGTACGGGCCCAGCTCGTCCACGAAGGTGGCTCCAGGAATCACCGGCGGGTTGCCGCCGAACGGTGTCCGGTCGATGACCCACTCGTAGAACGTCTCCACCGTGACATCCAAGCCCTGGCCCGGAGCCTGGTTGGGGACAATACGGTCCACCGCGGTGTTGGCGAAAACGGCGACCGAATCCAGGTCCCCCGCCGAATCGTCCCAGGCTGCCCGGACCTCCACGTGCAGGAGGTCCGTGGCGTTGATGGCGTTCTCGCACGCCATCACCTGAAGGGGCGGAAGGTCCGCAGGCCGAGCGGCAAGCCCGCGGGCGATCACGGGTGCAACAAACTTCAGGATGTGCGGCCCAACAGCCGTGGTGACCACATCCGCCGTCGAAATTTCATCCACGACAGCGGCTTCCTCGGTGCTCGAGTTCAGCGCACGGAAGCCGTCCACGGTCTTGACCGCGGCGTTCTCCCCTACCTCATGCACCTCGTAGCTGTCCGCCGAGGCCAGCTGGCTGATCAGCGCATCCGCGACGTCCGCGAACACCACCTCATAGCCGGCCTCGTGCAGCAGCAGCCCCACAAATCCTCGTCCAATATTGCCCGCCCCAAAATGGACTGCCTTCACTATGCGTTGACCTTTCCGAACAGCTCCAGGACTTCCTCAACCGTGGTGGCCTCCTCCAACTGGGCAACCTGGGCCTTGTTGGTGAAGATCTTGGCGATGGAGGACAGGATGTGGAGGTGCTCATTGTTGAGGCCGGCAACACCGACCACGAACTTCACTTGCTTGCCGCCCCAGTCGATGCCCTCGGGGTAACGGACAATCGAAACAGCCGAGTGGTTGATGTGCTCCTTGGCATCGTTGGTGCCGTGCGGGATGGCGAGGAAGCTGCCCATGTAGGTGGACACCGACTCCTCGCGCTCGTGCATGGCGTGGACGTAGCTGACATCCACGGCACCGCGGTCCAGCAGTAGCTGACCGGCCTCGTCGATCGCGGAATCGCGGTCACGGGCGGCGCCATCCAAAACTACGCTCTCGGGGAGCAGCACGCCCTTGCCTCCGACGGCGGCAGCCGGCTCGGCGGCGTGGGCACCGTGGCTGGGGGCTGCTGTTGCTTCGGCAGCTCCGCTCGGGTGTGCGGCAGCAGGTCCTTCGGTGTTGCTGGTCTTCACCAGCTCCACGATTTCGTCGTACTTGGGGCTGTTCATGAAGTTGTCCACCGAGTAGTGCACAGCGCTGGACGTCTTCGGCTGGGCGCGTTCGGTGAGGTCCTGGTGCGTGACCACAACGTCGTAGGTGTCGCTCAAGTTGGCGATGGCCGAGTTGGTGACCTTGACGTCCGGGAAGCCGGCCGCCTTGATCTTGTTCCGGAGAACCGAGGCTCCCATGGCGCTGGAGCCCATCCCGGCGTCGCAGGCGAACACGATGTTCTGGACCGGACGGGTCAGGACAGCCACATCGCTGCGGCCGGAGTCGCCAACCAAGGCGGAGGAAACGGAGCTCTTCTTGCCCTTCATGGCTTCCATGCGGGACGTTGCGGCCGAGAGGTCATCCTCTCCCGTGTCCTTGGAAGTACGCAGGATCAGCGAGGCGATCAGGAACGAGACCGTTGCCGCCAGGACCACCGCCAGGATCACGCCCACGTAACTGTCGCGCGAGGTCTGGAAGATGACAGCAAGGATGGAACCCGGAGCGGCCGGAGCCACGAGGCCGGAGTTGGTGATGGCCAGGGTGGCAATACCGGTCATGCCGCCACCGATCGCAGCGAGGATCAGGATCGGCTTCATCAGCACGTACGGGAAGTAGATCTCGTGGATGCCACCGAAGAAGTGGATGATGGCAGCACCCGGGGCCGAAGCCCGTGCAGCGCCGCGGCCGAAGAACATGTAGGCCAGCAGGATGCCGAGGCCGGGGCCGGGGTTGGCTTCAAGCAGGAAGAGGATGGACTTGCCCTGGTCCAGGGACTGCTGGATGCCCAGCGGAGTCAGCACGCCGTGGTTGATGGCGTTGTTGAGGAACAGGACCTTGGCGGGCTCAATGAAGATGCTGGTCAGCGGCAGGAGGCCGTTGTTGACCAGGAACTGGACCACGCTGCCTGCGCCTGCCGTGAAGAGCTTGACCACCCAGGCGAGGCCGTAGAAGCCGCCCAGCGCCAGGATTGCGCCCCAGATGCCGGCCGAGAAGTTGTTCACCAGCATCTCGAAGCCGGGCCGGATCTTGCCGTCCCAGAGCCGGTCAAGCTGCTTGATGGACCAGCCGCCCAAGGGACCCATGATCATGGCGCCGATGAACATCGGCGAGTCGGTACCGGCAATGACACCCATGGTTGCAATGGCGCCAACGACGCCGCCGCGGACGTCATAGACCATCTTGCCGCCGGTGTAGCCGATCAGGATCGGGAGCAGGTAGGTGACCATCGGGCCAACGATGCCCACGTTCGGAGCGCCCTCGGCATTGGTGCCGAAGCCACCGAGCTCCGGGACCGGAATCCAGCCGACTTTGATGAACAGGGCAGTGATGAGGCCCCAGGCGATGAAGGCGCCGATGTTGGGCATGATCATGCCGGACAGGAAGGTTCCGAACTTTTGGACACCTACGCGCGCACTGGTGCGGGGCTTCGCAACGGTCTCTGTTGCCATGTGAATTCCTAACGTGTGTCCCGCGGCGGCGCGGGGTCAGTCGATATAGATCGAGAGAGGACAGCTTTAGGAGCTGCTGGAAATGCGGTGAAGCCACTCAAGGAAGAGCTTCAGTTCAGAGCTGGACAGTTGGTCTGAATGCGAGGCCTGCAGTGCCGCATTCAGGGCGATTGCCGCAACAACCACGGAGGACTTACCGGAGTCCTCCGCTGCGGCGCCACGGGCTGTGTCCGTGGAGACGGCGAAAATCATGGAATCCCGGGTCATGGTTGAGAGCTCCAGGTTCCTGTCTTCCACCGGTTCGGCGATAAGCATGAGCGTGACGCCCACATTGGCCGCGAGGATACTGCGGGCCGCTTCGCGGGGCGGCACATTGATCTGACCGGCGATGGCGGCCTTGTTCAGCATTTCCTCCAGGAGGGCCTCAGCATCGGCCACGATGGCTGGGCGGCTTTCCGGACGGATGTTGCCGAACATCACCAGATACAGATGGGGCTGGGTGAGGCCGAACTGGACGTGGTTGTCCCACATCCGCCGGACGTCTTCCAGGGGTTCCCCGGACGGTGCGAAATCCCGCTCCCCTGCCACGTATTCTTCAAAGCCGGCCGAAACGACGGCGTCGAACAGGCCTTCCTTGTCGCCAAAGTGGTGGTAGAGCGTCGGCGCCGTAACCCCCGCGAGCTTGGTGATCTGGCGCGTTGAGACCGCTGACCCCTCCGAATTCGCCAGCAATTCGGCTGCTGCGCGAAGCAACCGAATTTTCGGCGGAAGCTGGTCATCGAAACTCATAACCGCTACCCTAGCACCTATAGCGTTGCTATATGAAGTGGCTCACAACAGAATTTTGTAGGCTATTTCCACAGGCCCAGGGTGCCGTCGCCTAGGGGTCAGATCCAACAAGCAGGGAACAGAGGATTCAGTGCAGAATTTCCAAGGAGTAGGGGTTAGCCCTGGGCGCATCATCGGTTCCGTCCGCCAGATGCCCAAGCCGGTGAGCGAACCGCCGTCGGGCGAACGCCTCGCCGCGGACGTCAGTCCGGAAGACGCCGTCGCGGGTTTGAAAGCCGCGGCACAGTCCGTCCATGACGAACTGAAAGGCCGCGCGGACACCGCCTCAGGCGACGGCAAAGCCGTCCTCGAAGCGACCGCGCTCATGGCCAAGGACACCATGCTGCTGAAGTCGGCCACCAAGCTGATCAACGGCGGTTCGTCCCCCGAGCGGGCCATCTGGGAAGCCGGAGCGTCCGTCTCCGAAATGCTGCACAACCTCGGCGGCTACATGGCCGAGCGCGCCACCGATGTCCTGGATGTCCGTGCCCGCATCGTGGCCGAACTCCGCGGCGTCCCTGCTCCGGGAATCCCCTCTTCCGATACGCCCTTCATCCTGGCGGCCGAGGACCTGGCACCGGCCGATACCGCCACCCTTGACCCCGCAAAAGTCCTCGCGCTGGTGACCTCCGGCGGGGGCCCGCAGTCCCACACGGCGATCATCGCGCGCTCCCTTGGCCTCCCCGCCGTCGTCGCCGCGCATGGCGTGGATACCGTGGCCGACGGTTCCGAAGTCTTCGTGGACGGCGCCGCAGGTTTCGTGGCGGTTGAACCCAGCGAAGAGCACCGCGCTGCCGCCAAGGCCTGGGCGGAAACCTCCGCTACGCTCGCCTCCTTCGACGGAAACGGCACGACGGCGGACGGCCACTTGGTGCCGCTCCTCGCCAACGTCGGAGGCGCCAAGGACGCCGTGGCCGCTGCGGGCCTCGGCGCGCAGGGTGTTGGCCTGTTCCGCACCGAATTCTGCTTCCTCGAGCGCGACACCGAACCCTCGGTCGACGAACAAGCCACGGCATACAAAGCGGTCTTCGACGCTTTCCCCGGCAAGAAGGTGGTCCTCCGCACCCTCGACGCCGGCGCCGACAAGCCCCTGCCCTTCCTCACCGATGCCACCGAACCCAACCCTGCACTGGGCGTCCGCGGCTACCGCACCGACTTCACCACTCCCGGCGTCTTGGAACGCCAGCTCGAGGCGATCGCACGCGCCGCATCCGGGTCCGAAGCCGACGTCTGGGTCATGGCACCCATGATCTCCACGGCCGCCGAGGCCGGGCGCTTCGCTTCGCTGTGTGCTGCCGCCGGCCTGAAGACTCCGGGCGTCATGGTGGAAGTTCCCTCGGCCGCGTTGACCGCCGCGACGGTACTCCGTGAAGTTGGCTTCGCCTCGCTCGGCACCAACGACCTCACCCAGTACGCCATGGCGGCCGACCGGCAACTCGGACCCCTGGCCGAACTCAACACCCCGTGGCAGCCGGCCGTCCTGCGCTTGGTCCAGTTGACCGTGGAAGGCTCGGCACAGGAGGGCAACAACAAGCCCGTTGGCGTCTGTGGTGAGGCAGCCGCGGACCCGGCACTCGCCGTCGTCCTTACCGGGCTGGGCGTCACCACACTGTCCATGACCGCGCGGTCCCTGGCCGCCGTCGGAACCGTGCTCAAGACGGTCACGCTGGAGCAGGCGCAGGAGCTCGCGCGCCTGGCCCTCTCCGCGCCCAGCGCCACCGCAGCCCGCGACTGGGTCCGCGCCAAGCTCCCCGTGCTCGAAGAGCTCGGCCTCTAAGTTCCCGTCCCAACCGCTGAGGAGAAACCCATGCCCGAACGCACAGCCACCATCGCCAGCAAGTCCGGCCTCCACGCCCGTCCCGCGGCCCTCTTCGCCGAAGCCGCAGGCGAGCAGCCCGTGGAGGTCACCATCGCCATGCAGGGCGAACCTGCCGATGACGCGCTCGACGCCGCCAGCATCCTTTCGCTCATGACGCTTGGAGCGGCGAAAGGCGACGTCGTTGTGCTGCGGGCCGAGGGCGACGGCGCGGAGGAGGCGCTGGACGCCCTGGTGAAGCTGCTGGAGACGGACCTGGACGCGGTGTAGATCCGCTTTCCGCCCGATTCGATGGATCGCTGCGCAGTGTGCCGTACGCACGGCATGATCCGCAGCGATTCGTCGAAATGGCGCGCCACGTGGGGTCACGGGAGTACTTCCTTCGTCATTGAGGAAGGTTCTGCCTTCGGTGCTGGTTTGCCCTGGAAAACCCGGAGCATTGGAGAACCGCATGACCACATTGGCGTCCGCCCCCGTCGAACCCGTTGACCTTGTCGCAGCCCGCTACGGCGAGGATGCTTCCGTCCCGCTCGGCCCCCTCAACCAGACGATCGAACTCCTCTTCCGGCACCGCTCCGTCAGGCGGTTCGAGCCAACCGCGTTGGACGAAGCGACCCTGACGGCACTGGTTGCGGCGGGGCAATCCGCTGCGACGTCGTCCAACCTGCAGACCTGGAGCGTGATCGAGGTCCGCGATCCGGAGCATAAGGACGCCGTGGCCAGGCTCGCCGGAGACCAGGACTTCATCCGTGAGGCGCCGGTCTTCCTGGTGTTCGTCGCGGACTGGGCCCGGAACCGGCTTATCGCGGAACATCGCGGGGAGCCGACCGAGGGCGTGGACTTCATCGACAGCACCTTGGTTGGCGTGGTGGATGCTGCCCTTGCCGCCCAAAATACGGTGGTTGCCGCCGAATCGCTGGGCCTTGGCACGGTGTACGTTGGCGCCGTGCGGAACCACTTGGAGGAATTGTCCGAGCTGCTCGGCCTTCCCGCCGGAGCCTTCCCTGTACTGGGGCTGGCGATTGGCTACCCGCACCCGGACGCTCCCGGCAGCATCAAACCGCGGCTTCCGCAGAGTGTCGTGCGGCATCGTGAGCGCTATGCCCTCCCCCAGAACGAGGCGTTGGCGAAGTACGATGCCACGCTCCACGCCTACTACCAGGCCCAGGGCGAACCCCGGGGTTGGATCGACGCCGTAGTACAGCGGGTGCGCAGCCGCCTGAGCCTGCATGGCCGCGACAAGATCCGGGGCGTGCTCGAGCGCCGCGGGCTGCCGTCGCGCTAGGAGCACATTCGCCGCGCTAGGCTTCTGCCATGGCATTGATAGCTCCCCGCGTCACGGCCGGCCTGCCCGCCGATGACGCCCGGAATTTGGCACGCTCACTCCAGGACAGCAACGACATCACGGTGTTCGTCGACGGCACCGTCCACCGCCTGCCCGACCAGGCGAGGGACGCCGTCGTGGACCTTCTGGCCCGGATGGGCCGCGGCGAAGCGGTGACCGTCAGCAGCGTGGAGGAAATGCTGACCACCTCGCAGGCCGCGGAGCTTGCCGGGATCTCGCACACCTACCTGCGCAACATGACCGACCGAGGCGAAATCCCTGTGGAATACAGGGGAACGCACCGCCGGATCCGGCAGGCGTCGATCCTCGCGTGGCTCGAAACCCAGAAGCGGAAACAGGAAGAATCCGCGGCCGGAGACACCACGGAGGCCGGCGCCGACGCGGGCTGAATTGCGTCCGGCAGATGTCGGAGTGATAAGGATCAAGCAACGATCCCAGCCAACGGGCCAGCACCCGCAAAGGCCGGGGTTACGCTTGTTTGGTGGGCAATTTCAAAGGGTGGCATATCGTGGCCGGGATGGCCGCAATGGCACTTGCCGCACCCTTGGGTTCCGCTATGGGATTGAACTTCGTAGCTACCTTCATGTTTGCCTGCGTCGTTTTCGTGGCCGTCGCCATGTGGACCGAATCCAGGATTGCCCGACGCCGGGAGGCAGCGAACGCCGGCAGCGCACCTGACGCTTCGCGCCCCGCGGGCGACCCCGCCGAATCCGACGACGCCACCCGGGACTGATCCGCGTCGGCCAAGCCACGTGGACCGAACCTCGGAAAAGTCCGCGCGTCCTGTTTGAATAGCCGTATGGCTTCGAGATCCCGCTCCGTGGTTTGGCCGATGGTACACGTGGAATGCTGCGCCCTCATCAAGGATCTGGAGGCAACGCACGGTTCGCTGTGGAACGCACAATCCCTATGCCCCGCATGGCGAGGATATCCGCCGTCCCCTCGCGGTATCCGGCCCGTGGATGAGCAGGAACTGACGGGTCCGGGCGCGGCCGTCTTCCTGCAACAGGCCCGGGGCTGAGGAGCCCGGCTGTGAGCGAGCCGGCTTTCCACACCGCCAACGTCGAGGTCGGCGGGCTACAGGGGCGGATCCTCTGGTTGAACGGAGCCCCGGAGCCGGGCAGCCAGGACACTCCCGCTTACGTCCTCATCCACGGCATCGGCGTCTCGCACAGGTATTTGGCCCGCCTGCATGCTGTCCTCTCGGCCGACGCACCGACCTATTCTTTGGACCTCCCCGGCTTCGCAGGCACCCCCAAACCGGACCGTCAGTTGTCGGTGGAAGATTACGGGACGTTCATAGCCGAGGCCTTGGCGGATCGCGGCATCCATAGCCGCATCCTGGTGGGCCACTCCATGGGCGTCCAGTTCGCCATCGAAGCCGCCCTTCAGGCGTCGGGCAGCACTACGAGCCTGGTCCTGATGGGTCCGGTGGTCGATTCGCGGCACAAGAACCTGTGGCGGCAGTCCTTGGCCCTGTTCCTTGACGGCCTCCTCCGGGAAAGCCCGTCGTCCAACTGGATCGTCGTCTCCGACTACCTCCGCTGCGGCCCGCGCTGGTACCTTACGGAGCTGCCCGTCATGATGGGCTACCCCACGGAGAAGCGTCTGGCCAACGTGGACGTGCCGGTGCTGATCCTTCGCGGCAGCCGTGACCACGTTGCCGGACCGGAATGGTCGCTGCGTCTCTCGCGGGCCGTAGCCGACGGACGGTTGGCTGAGATTCCGGGCGTGGGACACGTCGCCCAACACATGCGGCCGAAAGAAGTCGCCAATGCCATCAGGAGCTTCGTCGCCGCTGCGTCGCGGGACAAATAGCCGCAGGCGCACGACGACGGACGGCAGCCTGGGTGCCCCTTGTTGGCTGGGGCGGCCCGCGGCTAGGCTGGCAGGGCAAGTCAAATAATAAGTTTGCTTAGGAAAGGGTGGACCATGACGAGCTACGATCCTGAAGACGATCCCCAAACCTTCGGCGCCCCCGAACCGGACAGCATCCACGACGACCCGGACATGCGCAAGGACGAAGAACACGATCCGGCAGCTTCCTCGAACCCGGACCCGGCAGACGGCAACATCACCGGGCTGGAACCGGGCGGCGGTGTGCCTCCGGGAGAGACCCCACCGGCTGAGGGCAGCATGAGCGGCGACCAGGGCCACGAGGAGTAACGGGGATTACGTAAGACGCAGGATCTCGCCGAGGTCGTAATCGGCGGGTTCCTCCAACTGCGAGTATGTGCAACTGTCCGGGGTACGGTCCTCGCGCCACCGACGGAACTGGGTAGTGTGCCTGAACCGGTCACCCTCCATGTAGTCGTACGCCACCTCAATCACGAGTTCGGGGCGCAAAGGGACAAAGGAGAAGTCCTTGCCTGCGCTCCACCGGCTCTGCCCGCCGGGCATCCTGGATCCACCGGCGGCCGCTTCCTGGTTGGCCCATTCGCCCCAAGGATGCTCGGCGAACTCCACTTGGTACGGCTCCAACTCCGCCACCAAGGCTTCACGCTTGGCCATGGGAAACGAGGCCACGACGCCCACGTGGTGGAGGCGGCCGGAGTCGTCGTACAGGCCCAGCAACATGGACCCCACAACCTTTGCCGTCTTGTGCCAACGGAATCCGGCCACCACACAATCCGCCGTCCGCTCATGCTTCGTCTTGAACATCACCCGTTTGTTCGGCTGGTAGGTGCCGTCGAGCGGTTTGGACAACACGCCGTCGAGGCCTGCTCCCTCAAGTTGCACGAACCATTCCTTGGCCCGCTCAAGGTCATTCACCGCCGGCGTCACGTAGACCGGCGGCTCGGCGTCGGCGAGCGCCTCCTCCAAAGCTGCGCGCCGCTCCGAGAAGGGTCGGCCAGTGAGGTCGTCATCGCCCAGGGCGAGGAGGTCGAACGCCACCAACGACGACGGCGTCTTTTCGGCGAGCATGCGCACCCGGGTGTCGGCGGGGTGGATGCGTTGCTGCAAGCCCTCGAAGTCCAGGCGATTGCCGGAGATGAGGATGATCTCGCCGTCGATGACGCACCTCTCCGGAAGGTTCTTCTTCAGCGCTTCCACGAGTTCGGGGAAGTAGCGCGTCATGGGCTTCTCGTTCCGGCTGCCCAGGACGATCTCGTCGCCGTCCTTGAAGACGATGGTCCGGAAGCCGTCCCACTTGGGCTCATAGTGCCCAACATCGGGGATGTTCGGGACGGATTTGGCGAGCATGGGCGAAACGGGAGGCGTCACGGGGAGATCCATAGCTCATGTCTACCGGCCAGTACATGGTCAAAGCTAGTGTTTGCCCAGCTCGAACTTCCGGTTCCAGCCCCGCAGGGTAGGCGATTGGGTCCCCGCGAAATGTTGGACGTTCCGTCCGTTACATTAATGTGACTTTACTTCCCTGCTCCTGTACGGTCGAAGGGCGACCCTGATCTCCGCTGGGCCGCTTCCGGGCTGACGCCGAGCTCTGCCGCATCCCGGAATCCGCCAGACTCGCGGCAGAGACGGGGGACCCAAAGTTCCCGGGCCTGGTTTCAGGCCCTTGGGGTGAAGCCGCCATGTGCGGCCGGACGGCCTCGTCCGAACCCGACAGCTAACCTCGCAGGCGTTGAGAGGCAATCACCCATGTCCCCAACCATGGATCAGCCGCGCCGTGCCCAAGAGGCCATCGAGCGCACCAAGCCAACCGGACGCCGTCGGGCCCAACCCAGCGGACAGTCCCCCACCAGCGTTGAAAGCACGACGGCGGTACCCGCCGCAGCTGCCAATCCCACCCCGCCTGCGCCCATGACGCGCGCGGAGCGACGCGCGGCCGAGCGCGGTCAGGCCGCCCAGGCGATCGTTGCGCCGGAAGCCGCGGCCGGTTCCGCCGGCCACGACGCTCCTGCCGAGGAACCCCGGACCGCCGCGATCCCTGTCATCGACGCTCCCCGCGCCGACTCCACCACACCCGGCCCGCCGACGTCGGCCATTCCCGTGGTCCCGGCTGCGGACGCGCCACGGGCCGCCGCCGAGCGGGAGTTTGGCGCGGAGTCGGAGCCCGTTACCGCCGCCATCCCTGCACCGAACCCTGAAACTGCTACCGCCGCCATTCCGACAGTAGCCGCGCCGGCAGTCGCCCTCGAAGAGTCGTCACCGGTCCAGCCGAAGACGCCGGCGCAGATCGCCGCGGCGGCTACTGCTGCGGCGGGCTTGGCAAGCCGTGCCAGCAACCGGACCCGGGCTTCCGAGCACACCGCAACGCGCAAAGCTTCGACGCTCCCCACCAACGGCAAGTCCGCCTTCGGCTCGTTCGGTGCTCCGTCGTTCAACCGCGAACCGCACGCCGTGCTGACCAAGGCCGCCTCGGTCAAGACCATGGGCCAGCGCATGGCGGTGGTTGCCGGAGCACTCGGCCTGGTCCTGACCGTCGGCACTGTCAGCCAGGCCGTGGACCTCCCGCTTTTCGGCCAGGACAGCCACTCGCAGGAGGCCAGCGGCTCGAACAACAACGAAAGTGGTCGGGCAACCACCAAGGCTTCCCCTGGTCCCACCCCCTCGTACACCACCGCGTCCTCGACGTCGGCCGCGAAAGCCGAGGCCGGAACGCCCGCCGAACCCCAGACTGAAGCGGAGGCACCTGCTGGCGCAACGGCGTCGTCCGCTGCTGTCCCGCAGGTTTCCTTGGCCGCCCCGCAGTGGGTACCGTCCGCCGCTCCCTCGGCTGTGGTCCCGGTTCCAGGAGTAACCACGCCGGTCCCGAGCCAGCCGGCACCGCCGTCGGACACTATTACGGCCCCGACGCCTACGCCGACCACCACCCCGACCGTCACGCCGACCCCGACGCCGACTCCCACGCAGACCCAGCCGTCGAAGCCGAAGCCCAGCGGCAACCCCAACGCTTCCTCCACGCCGCAGCCAAGCGGCTCGGCAGTGGACGGGTTGCTGGACGCGGCCAAGGACCTCCTCAAGTGAGCATCCGACTGCCCCGGACAACCACGCATGTCGGCTGGCACGGCCGCTATTGCAGCAGCAGCCGGACTGCCACCTTCCGTCGCCGGATGGGCCGCTGGAGCTGCCAGCGGCTTCGGCGCTCCTAGGCCGCCAACGCAAAGGAGGCTGGCACCCGATCGGGTGCCAGCCTCCTTTGTTTTACCCAGCGAAAGCTGTTGGGAAGCTCGAAGATCGCGTAGGCCACGAAGAACAGGCCGTCACCGAAGCCCGCAAGCGGACGCCTATCCCAGCAGCCAGGCAACCACCACGAGCGCCCCGACGCAGAGCACCGTGGTGCAGAGGATGACATCCCGGGCTACCACCGTTCCGCGGCCATAGGGCGAGGCGAAAAGGAACACGTTCTGCGCCGTGGGAAGGGCCGCCATGATCACGCTGGCCAAAAGGTGCTGGCCATCCAGTCCGAAGAGGAACCTACCCAGCGCCCAGACGATCACCGGCATCCCTGCAACCTTCAACAGCGTGGCCACCACGGTTTCCACACGGCCATCGCCCTTCTGCAAGGGAGCCTTTCCCGCCAAGGACATGCCAAACGCGAGCAGCACCATGGGCACGGCGGCACCGGCCAGCATGTCGATCGGTTTGTGCACGAGTTCCGGCGGCTGCCAGTCGGTCAGGGCCACCAGGACGCCCAGGGCGGAGGCGATGATCATTGGATTACCCAGCGGCTGCAGTATTACCCGTTTCCAGGAGATTTTGGCACCTCCAGCGAGGCCAAGGACCGTGACGTAGAACGGCGCCAGGACCAGGAGTTGCACCAGGAGCACCGGAGCCACGTGCTGGGCAGTTCCCACGGCATAGAGGGAAACGGGGATGCCAATGTTGTTGGCGTTGGCGTAGCTGCTCGCCATGGCGCCCACGGCGGTCTCGGCTACCGGCCGACGGAAAAACAGGAAACTCAACAGGCAATAGAGAAGCCCCACGGCCGCCGCCGAAAGCAGGGCCAGTGGGGCGTCGACGCCGAGGGCGGCCCGGATGTCGCTTCCGGCCACGACCGTGTACAGCAGGGCGGGATTCGTGATGTAGAACGCCGTCTTTGTCAGGGCGCCCTGGACGTCCGGGGACAGGATCTTGAAGCGGGCGGCAAGATACCCCACCGCGATCACCGTAGAGATGATGAGGATGCCGGAGACGACGCCGCCCACGTAGTGCCTTCCTTAAATGCTGGATTTCCGCACGGCCGCTTCCTGTTGCGGAGGAAGTATGCGGCCGTGCGGAAGGGGTGTTACCTGACCAACAGGACTTACCAAACCAAACAGGGCCGTTTCGGATCGAACTGCCAACCATCGATGTAGTACTGCATGCCGATGCTGTCGTACCCGGCGACGGGCACAACGTCCACCCGCGAAATGATGGGTTGGGTGCTCATGCGCCTACCTCTGCTTTCTCTGCGGCTGGAACAACCTCGCCGTCGATGCGGCGGTTGAGGTGCCAGGGGTTGGCGTCCTGCAGCGCCTCGGGAAGGAGTTCCTGGGACAGGTTCTGATAAGCCACCGGGCGGAGGAATCGGTTGATCGCGAGGGTGCCCACGGAGGTGGTGCGCGTGTCCGAGGTGGCGGGGAACGGGCCACCGTGGACCATGGCGTGTCCGACTTCAACCCCGGTGGGCCAGCCGTTGACGATGATGCGGCCCACTTTCTGTTCCAGTACCGGCAGGAGGGGCGCCGCCGTCGGGTAGTCCGCTTCGGTGAGCTGCAGCGACGCGGTGAGTTGGCCTTCGATCCGTGAGGCGGCCTGGAGGAGGTCCTCCACGGAGGAGTAGCGGATCACCAGGGAGGCTGCGCCGAAGATCTCTTCGTGGAGGACGTGGTTGTCCAGGAACTCCCGGACCCCGGTCCCGAAGATGGTGGGTGCGGGAGCGTTTTCCGTTCCGCCGGGAGTGCCTTGGCCAATGACCTCGACGCCGTCGGCGTTGCCGAGCGCCTCGGCGCCGGCGCTCCAGGAACCGGCAATACCTTCGGTGAGCATCGTCTGTCCGCTGCAGGCCGCCACAGCACGTCCGACGGCGGCAGCCAGCCGGTCGCCCGCCTCTCCTGCCGGGGCGAACAGCAGGCCGGGCGAGGTGCAGAGCTGGCCGGAGCTTCCGGTGACGGCGGTGACGTACTGCCGTGCGAGTGCGTCGATCTGTTCGGAGTCGCCCTTGAGAGCGCCTTCGAACACGAAGACCGGGTTCAGGGAGGACATTTCGGCGTAGACGGGGATGGGTTCCTTGCGTGCGGCGGCGGTGCGCATCAGGGCGACCCCTGCGCTTTGAGAACCGGTGAAACCGACGGCCTTGATCGCGGGATCAGACACCAAGGCCTGGCCAATGCTGGCCCCGGGGCCGTAGATGAGCGAGAACACGCCCGGGTGCAGTCCGGCGTCCTTGACTGCCTTGGCAATGGCCTGGCCCACCAGTTCGCTGGTGCCGGGGTGGGCGTTGTGGGCCTTGAACACTACGGGACAACCGGCGGCGAGGGCCGAGGCGGTGTCCCCACCCGCAGTCGAGAACGCCAACGGGAAGTTGCTGGCACCGAAGACCGCCACAGGACCCAAGGGGATCTGGCGCTGGCGGATGTCCGCCCGGGGCAGCGGAGCACGGTCCGGGATGGCCGGGTCGATGCGGACGCCGCGGAAGTCGCCTTGGCGGACGACGTTCGCGAAGAGCCGCAACTGGCCGGTGGTGCGGGCCCGCTCGCCGGTCAGCCGTGCCGCGGGGAGGCCGGTTTCCTGGCCGGCGCGGACAATGAGTTCATCACCGATGGCCTCGATGTTGTCCGCGATCGCGTCCAGGAACCCGGCATGGGTTTCCGGGTCCAAGGTACTGAAAGAAGCATAGGCTTCCTTCGCGGCAGCCGTTGCGGCCGCCAACTGCTCTTCCGTGAGCAGCGTGTAAGCAGGCTCCAGCGCCTGGTTGGTGGCGGGGTTGAAGCCAAAGGTGGTCTTGCCGGCGCCAACAACGGACTGTCCGGCGATGAGGGAGTGTCCGGTAAGGGTCATGGGGTTCTCCTGTGGTTCTTCGAAAACGAGCAGGTCAGGAAACAGTGGCGATGAGCGCCTTGAGGTCTGCGAGGTCCTGCTCCGCGAGGTTCTGCAGCGGAGGACGGACGCCACCGGCGGAACGGCCAATCGCATCCAGGCCGCCCTTGACGATGGACACGGCGTAACCCTTCACCCGATCGCGGATATCCAGGTAGGGAATGACGAAGTCGTTGAGCTTCCGGTTGACGGCCACGCGGTCGTTGTTGCGGACATCGGCATAGAAGTCGAGCGCGAACTGAGGCACGAAGTTGTACATGGCGCTGGAGTAGGTGCTCATGCCCAATTGCAGGAGCGGAAGCGCGAACGTCTCCGCAGTGGGCAGGCCGCCGAGGTAGAACAGGCGGTCGCCGAGCTTTGCGTGGACGCGGGCGTCGTGTTCGAGGTCGCCCACGCCGTCCTTGAAGCCGATGAGGTTCGCGTGGCGGTCGGCCAGCGTGATCACGGTGGTGTCCTTGTAGATCGCGTTGGCGCGGTTGTAGATGATGACACCCAGGCTCGTGGCGTTGCAGACAGCGCTGACGTGTTCGATCAGGCCGCCCTGGTCTGCTTCGGTGAGGTAAGGCGGGAGGAGGAGAATCCCTTCGGCACCTGCGGCCTCGGCGGCTTTGGCGTTTTCGATGGCCTGCGCGGTTGAGCCGCCGGCCGAAGCGAGGACCGGAACCACGGTTCCAACCTCGTCGACGGCGGTGCGCACCACGCGCTCGGATTCCGCCGGAGTGAGGGAAAAGCCTTCGCCCGTGCCACCTGCCGCGAAGAGGCCGGCCACCGGGAAGCTAGCCTGCCACGCAAGGTGCTTCCGGTAGTTTTCCTCGTCGAACTGCAGCTGGGCATCGAACGAGGTGACGGGGAAGGAGAGGAGCCCGTCTTTGAGGACGTTGGCCAGTTCCTGGGGTGTGTACGTTGCCACGGTGGTCCTTACGCGTGTGTGCCGTCTTTGGCGCTGGGTGATGGTTCTTTTCCAGACTAGGACCGGAAGTAATGCCTGTCTAAGTGTTCTTTTGTATCCATTGATACCCTGAGAGCATTATTCCTCGGGGCTACTCAGCTTCGAAGGTGAGCTCCTCCAACAGCCTCCGCAGGGCCGGGTTTTCCACCTTCCGCCGCCAGATCGCGTGGAGCTCCACCGGTTCTTCCTCCACGCCCGCGAGGCCCAGGAACTCAACGCCCTGGATTCCCAGGACCTTGGCCGAGCGTGGAACGAAGGCCACCCCGCGCTTCGCCGCGACGAGGGACACCATGGTGAGGATCTGACTCACGGTGTGGACCACATTTTCATGCCGGATGGGCATCAGCCTGACCACCAGGTCGTAGAAGTACCGGGCATCCGAGGCGGAGTGCATGATGAGCCGCTCGTCATTGAGGTCTTCGTGGGTGATGTCCCTTTTGAGGCCGGCGAGACGATGCCCGGCAGGGACGGCCAGGAGCATCGATTCACGGTAGAGGAGCTGGGAGTCGAAAGCTTCGGTATCGAAGGGCGGGCGGGCAAGGCCCAGATCCAGCTGCCCGGTCAGGAGGCCATTGATCTGCTCCCCCGTCACCAACTCCTGCAATTCGACGTCGACATCCGGGAGGGTGCTGCCGATCTCTTCCAGCAGCGGGCCCAGAATGCTGAAACCGCTGGCTGCGGTGAAGCCGATCCGCAGCAATCCCGAGCGGCCCGAGGCTATGCGCCGGGCAGCCACGGGTGCCCGTTCTGCCAGCGCCATGAGCCGCCGGGCTTCATCGAGGAAGGCCTGGCCGGCATAGGTAAGTTCCACCTTGCGGTTGTCACGCTCCAGTAATTCCGCGCCCACGATCTTCTCCAGCCGCTGGATCTGGCGGCTGAGCGGAGGCTGGGTCATGTTGAGCCGCTCGGCCGCGCGACCGAAGTGGAGCTCCTCAGCCACGGCAATAAATCCGGCCAGTTGGTCAAAAGTAAACATGATGCCTTCCCGGTATCAACCGATGCACTTTTGGGCTTAGACATGCATCATAGCGGCTCCCTACACTCAACAAAGAGGACCGGACGTGACCCCCGTTCACATGACCAGACGGCCCAGCCCTCACATGAAACCACCTGCGGCAACCGGGAGATCCAACGGCGTGCTTCCCCTCATGACAAAGGAAAAGGTATGAGAATCATCGTCGGTTTTGTTCCCACGCCCGCCGGGGAGGCTGCGTTGGATGCCGGAATCTCCGAGGCCAAGCTGCGGAAGCAGGACCTGGTGATCGTAAACTCGGCCCGAGAGGGTGCCCTGGCGGACAAGTCGGTTGCCCCGGCGTCGGTGTTGGAGGAAGCGCTCTTGAAGGCAAGCCAGGCGGGCGTCTCAGCCACCGTCATCCAACCGCCCTACAAGGACGACCTCGCCGATGAATTCCTCGACGTCGCGCGGGACATCGACGCTTCCCTGATCGTGATCGGGCTCCGCCGCCGGACCCAGGTTGGCAAGTTCATCATGGGCAGCCACGCGCAGCGGATCCTGATGCAGGCAGACCGCCCGGTGCTGGCCGTAAAAGCCGGAACCGCTTCCTAGATCCGCGGCCTGCCGGCCCATCGGCGGGCCTTCAGGGCGGCATGCAACTCGAGCCGGATCGCGCCACTTAACGGATCGGCACCGATGAGTTGGCGGATCCGGCCCAGGCGGTTGTAGATACTGCTCCGGTGCAGGTGCAGCTTGGCGGCCACATCCTGGACCGAGCCGTCGTTGTCATAGAGCAACTCCAGCACGGGCAGGAGTTCGCCGTTGCGGTCATGGTCTTCGAGCGCCCGGAAGTGCACGGACCCGGTGTCATCCCAACCACCGGGCGCCTGCAGCCTGTCGAACAACTGGTAGACGCCGACCGACCGGCTCTCCACCAGCTCACCCAGCGGCACGTCTACCGCCGCTGCCTGCGCAGCCACCTTCGATTGCCGGTACGCCCCGGCCAGCTGCCGGATCACCTGGATGGGCTCGCTGATGCCCAGAATCACCCGATCCACCGTCCGCCCCGCGCGCTTGGCCAACTCAAGTTGATAGTGCACCAGCACCTGGGCGTGGTCCGCCCTTCCCACGGATTCCCGGAAAAGGACCACCGAGTGCGTCTCGGTTCCGGCACTGAACAGGGCAGCGTCAACGCCAATCGTTGACTGAAGCGCTGCGGAGCGGTGCGTCAGCGTAGCGGCAAGAGGATCGACGGCGGAACCGGCGCCGTCCGCGTCCAGGATGGTGACCACCTGCCACGGACCGCGCCCTTGGATTTCCTTCCAGCCGGCCACCGCCGCCACGGCATTGGATTCCCCGCCGCAGGCCGCCAGGAATTCCTGCTCACGCCGCCTGCGGAACTCCGATTCGGCCGTGTTCGAGTCCAGCAGGAGTCCCGCCAAGAGGTCCAGCTCGTCACGTACGCCGGGCAACTGGGCGAGGATCGCCGTCGCGCTTTGCTCCTCCAGGTCCTGTTGCACCCATAAGTAGCCCACGCGAAAACCGCGCACCAGCAACGGGACGCAGACGCGGCCCAGCATTCCCAGCTCGTCGTTGGCGGGAACCACCACCGGGCGGACCGCCGTCGCGATTCCGTGCGAAAGCTGCCACGCGCTGACATCGCTGGGCACCCGCTTGCTGAGGAGGAAATTAACGCGGACGCGGTCGGCGTGGGACTGGTTGGAACTGTAGGCCAGGAGGACGCCGTCGAGGTCCTCCAGGGAGAGCCCCCGGCCGAGTTTGGCGGCCACGCGTTCGACGATCTGTTCAACGTCCTGCTGCATCAGCAAAGCGTACCAACAGCAGGCGACACTTGACGCTTGAGTGCTCGACAATTGTCGAGTCGGCAAGCAAGAAATCCTTGAATTTCCGGGATTCGCAGCGAGCTGGAAGACCAGGATCCATGTCGCCTGCCTCACAGCCGGATCTATTCTGGAATCACAGCCCACAGCACCAAAACCGGCCGAAAAGCCGCTAACGATGGAGCCCCAAATGATCATTGGCGTCCCCAAGGAAATCAAGAACAACGAGTTCCGCGTAGCCATCACGGCCGCCGGCGTCCACGAGTTCCGTACCCATGGACACACCGTTCTGGTTGAGCGCGGCGCAGGCCTCGGCTCGGGCATCACCGACGAGGAATACTCCATCGCAGGAGCCGAAATCGTTGCAGACGCGGACGACGTCTGGGGCCGCGCGGACATGGTCATGAAGGTCAAGGAACCCATCAAGGCCGAATACCACCGCTTCCGCAAGGGCCTGATCCTCTTCACCTACCTGCACCTCGCCGCCGAGCCCGAGCTCACCGCAGAGCTCATCAACTCCGGCGTCACGGCCATCGCCTACGAAACCGTGCAGGAAGGCCGCGCCCTCCCGTTGCTCGCCCCGATGTCCGAGGTAGCAGGCCGCCTGTCCGTCGTGGTCGGCGCTTCCTCCCTCATGGCTCCGGCCGGCGGCAAGGGCGTCCTTCTGGGCGGCGTACCGGGCGTCCGCCCGGCCAAGGTTGTTGTCCTCGGCGCCGGCGTTGCGGGAACCAACGCCGCTGCCATGGCGCTGGGCCTCGGTGCCGATGTCACCATCATGGACATCAACATCAACCGGCTGCGCGAACTCGACGCCCTCTACCAGGGCCGCCTGAAGACCGTCGCCTCCAACGCCTACGAGATCGAGAAGTCAGTTGTCGACGCAGATCTCGTGATCGGCTCCGTCCTGATCCCGGGCGCCAAGGCTCCCAAGCTCGTCACCAACGAACTCGTATCCCGGATGAAGCCGGGCTCGGTGCTGGTGGACATCGCAGTGGACCAAGGCGGCTGCTTCGAGGACACACACCCCACCACCCACCAGGAACCGACGTACAAGGTCCACAACTCGATCTTCTACTGCGTTGCCAACATGCCCGGCGCTGTTCCGAACACCTCGACGTACGCACTGACCAACGTCACCCTGCGTTACGCTGTTGCCCTGGCCAACCTGGGCGTCAAGGCCGCCTTCGACCGCGACCCCGCCCTCGCCGCCGGCCTCAACATCGCCGCAGGCCACGTGGCACACCACTCCGTCTCCGAGGCGCACAACCTGCCCCTCGTTGAGGACTGGCACAGCCTGGTTTCCGCCTAGCCTTCCAGGCAAGCTCGACGGCGGGGTGGGGGGGGGGGGGGGGGCGCCCCCCCGCCCCCGCGGGGGGTGTGGGGCGGCGCCGGGGGCCGAAAAAGAATAAAAAATAGCAAACAAAAAGAAATA